>CAYMGW010000371.1:0-2503 GCA_964390085.1 uncultured Tissierella sp. | reverse complement strand
ATTTATTTTAAAAGCTCGTAGATTTCTCGCTGCTCCTCCTGCATATATTTTCTTAGCATTAGTGATTTTAATTGTTTTATTCGGAATATTGTATTATCTTCAAGCCTTTTTTATGCTGATATCAAATAATTCAGTGGAACCAATAGAAAAAAGAATTAATAGGGGTTTTTATGAACAGGCACAGAGCAAGATAAAGGGTAGGACTGATTTAACTGTAATAGGTATCACCGGAAGCTTCGGGAAGACCAGTACAAAATTTATAGTTGGTAGCATATTGGGTGAAAAATTTAAGGTACTTAATACCCCAGAGTCATATAATACTCCTATGGGATTATCAAAGGTAATAAATGATCAATTGACCGATGAACATAATGTATTTATTGCAGAACTAGGGGCAAGAAATATTGGAGATATAAAAGAAGTATCAGAATTAGTCCAACCTAAAATAGGAGTTATTACATCTATTGGACCAACACATATAGAAACATTTAAAAATATAGATAATATAATGAAGACAAAATACGAACTAATTGAAGAATTACCTACAGATGGTATAGCAATCTATAATTATGATAATGAATATATAAAGAAACTTGCAGATAAAACATTTAAAGAGAAAATCCTTTATGGTTTAGAGGATATAGAAAACTTAGATTTATATGCAGAGGATATAGAGGTATCTGAATTTGGCTCTACCTTTACTGTGAAAGATAAGGAAGGAAATTTTATAAGATGTACAACTAAACTCTTAGGAAAACATAATATCTACAATATTTTAGCAGGGGTAGCTGTAGGAAAATCTTTAGGTTTAGCCTTTGATGAAATAAAAAATGGAATAGAAAACATAGAACCAATACCCCATAGGTTAAATATAATAAATCCAGGTACAGGTATTATTATAATAGATGACGCTTTTAATTCTAATCCAATAGGTGCTAAAGCAGCTTTAGAAGTATTATCTCAATTTAAAGAAGGTAGAAAGCTCATAGTAACACCGGGGATGGTAGAACTAGGGGCAATGGAAGAAGAGGCTAATAGAGAATTTGGTACACATATAGGTAAAGTTTGTGATTATGTAATACTAGTTGGCGAAAAGAGAACTAAACCAATATATGATGGATTAATGGAAGTTAATTATAATAGGGACAATATATTTATTGTAGACACCTTAGATGAGGCAACAACTTATATTCAGAAATTGGCAAGACCAAAGGATATTGTGTTATTTGAAAACGATTTACCAGATAACTATAGTGAATAATATGAAGGGGGTTCTTCCTTATGAAAAAAGTTGGGGTAATATTTGGTGGACGAAGTGTAGAACACGAGGTATCCGTAATTACAGGTATGCAAGTGATGGAAAATATTGACAAGACAAAATATGAAGTGGTTCCTATTTATGTTAATAGAGATGGAAAATGGCTAACGGGAAGTAGTCTAATGGATTTTAAAAACTATAAAGAGGGTAATTTTAAAGATGCTAAAGAAATAATATTGTCTCATAACCATGGAGATAATAATCTCTATGCAAATCCTGAAACAGTAGGATTGTTTGGGAAAAAAGTTCTCGGAGAAATAGATATAGCATTTCCAGCATTTCATGGTATGAATGGAGAAGATGGAACGGTACAGGGAATATTTGAACTTATGGATATACCTTATGTAGGCTGTGGCGTATTAGGCTCAGCTGTAGGCATGGATAAAATATTGATGAAAGATGTATATAAGGCTAATGGATTATCTGTAGTAGATTATACTTGGTTCTATAGATCTGAGTGGTTTAAAGATAAGGATGGAGTTATAAAAGATATTGAAGAAAAATTATCTTATCCATTATTTGTAAAACCTGCTAATTTGGGCTCAAGTATAGGAATATCAAAGGCAAAGAATAGGGAAGGATTGATATTTGCCATAGAAGTAGCCACCAAATACGATAGAAAGATAATTATTGAAAAAGCTGTAGAAAATCTTAGAGAAATTAATTGTGCAGTTATGGGATTTAATGATGAAGTAATTACATCTTTGTGTGAAGAACCAATTGGTTGGGAAGAGATCCTAAGCTTTGAGGACAAATATGTTAAAAGCAACGAAAAAGGTGGAAAATCTAGTGGTGAAAGAAGAATAATACCAGCTGATATTGAAGATAATATTAGGCAAGAAATAGAAGAATTAGCGAAAAAAGCATTTATAACAATTGATGGTAGAGGAGTTTCAAGAATAGATTTCTTAGTAGATTCAAATAATAAGGTATATATAAATGAAATTAATACTTTACCAGGCTCAATTTCATTTTATTTATGGGAAGGTAAAGGTTATCCTTTCAAAAAGTTAATAGATGAATTGATATCTATTGCAATAAAAGTCCATGAAGAAAAGAAAGAAAATATGTATTCTTACGAAGCAAATTTATTTAATAGAACACAATATGGTTCAAAAATCATTAAGTAAGGAGAGCTTTGCTCTCCTTAAATTTATATATTTTGGGATGATTAATAAATAATGG
>CAYMGW010000370.1:0-2545 GCA_964390085.1 uncultured Tissierella sp. | reverse complement strand
AATTTACAGTAACAAGTGAGAGAACCGAAAAAGCCTTTAATACAAAACTAGATGACGAAATTAAACTAAAGTAGGTGAAATACTATGATATTTCTATCTATTTTAATAACTATTAATGTAATAACAATAATACTGATTTCACAAATTAAAAAATTCAGATTATCTCGCCGCATAGTTAAGTACCTATTAATTAACAGCAGCCTTACAATAATGTCATATTTTTTAGTAATATATTGTAGAACAACTAGCTATGAAATATGGTCTGGAAAAATTATAGCAGTTCATCATATAGAAGAATATAATCAACGTATTGGCAATCTTACGATACTTCGTAACGCTAGAAACTACGTAGAAACATCAGATTGGGGTAAATTAGAAGTTTGTCGTAGTGTAGACGGAAAAACTAAGTTTAATAATAGTTTTCCTAATACTAATAAGCAATTAGAAAAATTTTATCCTATTAATGCTTCTACAGCTTCAGTGCATGCTTATAAAAACAAGGTAAGATCTTCATATTCTATATATAAGCACAAAAATATTAAGTTGAAAGAATATAAAAATTTACCCAAATATCCTGTATTAAGAGAAAAATATATAGAAATAGATAGATTTTTAGGTGAAATAAATAATAAAGACAAAGTACTAAAAAAGCTTGCTGATGTTAATTCGGATCTAAATTCAAAAGAAAAGAATAAACAGGTAAATTTAATGTTTATAAATTTAAAAGATAAACCTGAAAACTATGGCTTTGCATTGCAAGACTACTGGAAAGGTGGAAATAAAAATGATTTTATAGTTTGCTTTGGTAGTAACAATAATAAAATAAATTGGGTATATCCATTTTCTTGGGCAGACAGCCAAAAATCTGAAAAACTAAAAATAGATGTAAGGGACTATATGCTCAAAATAGATTTAAATGATGACTTTACCAAAGTAATAGATGATATAGGAAAAATGATTGAAGAAAATTTTGAAAGAAAACAATTTGCTGACTTTAGTTACTTAACTGTAGAAGCTCCTAAAGGATTTTATATATTTATTATAATTACAAATATATATTTTGCTATTCGCATATGCCGAAATGCAAAACAAGATGCATACCAACTAACTAGAATAGATGAACCTCATACTATATACAAACTAGTTAAAACAGACGAAATTCATACCATATATAAATTAGCTAAAACAGATGAAAACTTTCTGATATATAAAATATATAATGTAAATAAAACAACTAAAAAGAAGAAAAAAAGAAAACGAAAACGAAAAATATAAAGAATAATAAAACAACTATACTTTACATATAACGGCAAATCAATTATTTTAAGGGGGACAATTATGCAAAACTTAAAAAAATCACATATTGTATTAATAGTAGTATTGTCTGTATTTCTAATATCAGGGTGTAATCTATTATCTAATAGATCTACTATGATTTCCTTAGAAGAAAGACTAAACACTCAATATATAGCCAACAAAAGCTCCTATGATAATATGTGGAAAAAATTCAGAGAAATGACTCAAGTTACTGATATACAAGCTAACAATATGAAGGAGGTTTATAAAGACATTATTATAGGAAGATATAATGATCCTAAATTATTATCAAAAGCGGTGTTAGAAAACAATCCTCAATTGGATCAAAAAGTTTTTACAAATTTACAAAGTGAAATTGCTGCCAGCAGAAATGCCTTTAATAATAATCAAAAACAGATGAATGATATAATACGAGAATATAACTCATTTGTTAAACAAAAATTTATAACAGCAGCTATATTTGGATTTAAAACTAAAGATCCAAAAGAATTTACAGTAACAAGTGAGAGAACCGAAAAAGCCTTTAATACAAAACTAGATGATGAAATCAAACTAAAGTAGGTGAGGTACTATGATATTTTTACCTACAATAATAGCAGCTATTATATTAACAATAGTATTAGTCTCAAGAAATGAAACAGACGATTTATTTTTAAATATATTCGTATATGTATTAATAAGCCTTTTTGTTACATTAGCGCTTTATGGGCTATTCATGGATACCAAAGTAAATACTAAGGAAGTATGGTCTGGCAAAATTATATCAGTTAATCATATAGAGGAGTATGATGAACGAGTAACTACAACTCATACAGATAGTAAAGGAAAGGAATATACCACATCTCGTACCGTACATCATTCTGCTAAAAATTACATTGAAACAACAGATGGAGGAGAAATAAAGGTTTCTCGTAGTTTAGATGGGAAAACTCGTTTTAATGATAAATTTCCTAACACCGATGCAGAGCTAGAAAAATTTTATCCTATTAACTCTCCTACAGCTTCTGTACACACTTATCAAAATAAAGTAAAATCTTCATATTCTATATATAAGCATAAAAATATTAACTTGAAGGAATATAAAGATTTGCCCAAATACCCTAAATCAATAAAAAATTATCTACAAATAGATAGATTTTTAGGTGACATAAATAATAAAGATAAAGTAATTCAAAAACTCAATGAAATTAATTCAGATCTAAATTCAAAAGAAAAGAACAAACAAGTA
>CAYMGW010000369.1:331-2555 GCA_964390085.1 uncultured Tissierella sp. | reverse complement strand
CATAGATAAAATAAACGATATAGTTCCCCAATGTGATTTTTTAATAATAGCTGCTCCATATACAGATGAGACTCACCATCTCATAGATGAAAGTGTTTTTGCTAGTATGAAAGACGGGACTTATTTAGTTAATATTGCTCGCGGAAGCATTATAGATGAAAAAGCACTTATCAATAATCTTAAATCTGGTAAAATAAAAAAAGCTGCTCTTGATGTTTTTGAAGTAGAACCTTTACCAGAAGATAGTCCTTTATGGGAAATGGATAATGTGATTATATCACCTCATAACTCTTGGGCTTCAGAAATGTATAGCAAAAGAAGATATGAGATAGCCTATAAAAACATGGAAAGATATATAAATAAAAAAGAGCTTGTTAATGTAGTTGATTTAAAAATAGGCTATTGATTACTATATGGAATCTTTAATAGTAGAAAGGAGTAATATATGAAAAAAAGAGTAATATTAGGTATGAGTGGAGGAGTTGACTCATCTGTTTCTGCCTTATTGCTTAAAGAGGCCGGGTATGAGGTAATTGGACTTTTTATGAAGAATTGGAACGAGAAAGATGAATATGGCGTATGTACTGCAACAACAGACTCTGAGGATGCAAGAATAGTAGCTGATCAATTAGGAATTCCCTACTATACTGTAAATTTTGAAAAACAGTATTGGGATAGAGTATTCACTTATTTTTTAGATGAATATAAAAAAGGAAGAACTCCAAATCCAGACGTAATGTGTAATCAGGAAATAAAGTTTAATGCTTTTTTAGAATATGCTTTAAAGCTAGAAGCTGATTATATAGCCATGGGACATTACGCACAGGTAGAAAAAAGAGGCGGTGACTACTATCTTCTTAGAGGGAAAGATAAGAATAAAGATCAAAGCTATTTTCTATCAAGAATAGGACAAAAAGCTCTTTCTAGAACTATATTTCCTATAGGCCATTTAGAAAAAAGTAAAGTTAGAGAACTAGCAGAAAAACACGATTTATATACTGCTAAAAAGAAGGATTCAACAGGTATATGTTTTATAGGCGAAAGAGACTTTGATGAATTCTTAGATAAGTATCTCTTAGCAAAAGAAGGAGATATGCTAGATGTAGAAGGAAATAAAATTGGCAGGCATAGTGGGCTTATTCATTATACATTGGGACAAAGAAAAGGAATAGGAATAGGAGGAGTTGGAACAGGAGAGCCTTGGTTTGTAGTTGGAAAAAATTTAAAGAAGAATATACTTTATGTTGCCCAAGGAGAAAATAATCCAGCCCTTTATTCTACTTCATTAATTGGAGAATCACCTTCATGGATACTAGAAAAACCTCCTATCATGCCGTTAAAATGCACGGCAAAATTTAGGTATAGACAATCTGATATACCTGTAACGGTAAATATCCTAGACAATGGAAATCTTCATATAAAATATGATAATCCTGTAAAGGCAGTAACCCCAGGCCAAACAGCCGTATTATATCAAGAGGAAGTATGCCTTGGAGGTTGTACAATAAAATCTATAGAACCCCTAGATAAGAAATACTCATATCTAAATGAAATTTAAAAAATAAAATCCTAAAACTGTTCATAATCAAGAGATAATGTAGTGTGAAGAAATTTGTGTCTAAGGAAAATAGAAGCACATATTTCACACTACTTTTTTAATATCTCCTAATAATAGAGCATTATACCTGCTCTAAAGTGCGTCTTAAGAACTCTCTTGTACGTCCCTCAATTGGATTATTGAAAATTTGTTCTGGAGTTCCTTCTTCTGCAATAACTCCCTTGTCCATAAATACTATACGGTCAGCTACTTCCTTGGCAAATCCCATTTCGTGGGTTACTACTAGCATGGTAAGTCCAGTATCAGCAAGTTCCTTCATAACTTTAAGAACTTCTCCTACCATCTCTGGATCAAGGGCTGATGTTGGCTCATCAAACAACATAACATCAGGTTCCATGGAAAGGGCTCTAGCAATAGCTACACGTTGTTTTTGACCACCTGATAGTTGCCTTGGTTTTGCATTAATATATTGCTTCATTCCAACTACTTGTAAATACTTCATAGCTACTTCTTCTGCCTCTTCTTTTGAACGCTTCAACACTTTTATTTGCCCCACCATACAGTTGTTTAAAACATTATGATTGTTAAATAAATTAAATTGTTGAAATACCATTCCTAATTTTGTACGATATTCGTAAATATCATGCTTATCATCCAAAATATTTT
>CAYMGW010000369.1:0-321 GCA_964390085.1 uncultured Tissierella sp. | reverse complement strand
GTCGTTCCAAAAGGTTAATACAACGAAGAAGGGTTGATTTGCCTGAACCAGAGGAACCAATAATACAAACTACTTCTCCTTTATTTACTGAAAAATTAATATCTTCTAATACTTCGTGAGTTCCGAAGGACTTGTTTAAATGTTGAATATCAATTACCTTTTCCATATTTCTCCTTCCCTCTCTAATAATGATTAACCTTGCATTCTTTTGTCCTAGGAACCATAGCTCTTTTTATTTGCACTTCATTAGCATACACAGTATAGTTCTCAGGACCATCTAATTTTCTTTCAATATAACGTAAAATTCTCGTTACAGTAAAT
>CAYMGW010000368.1:0-2559 GCA_964390085.1 uncultured Tissierella sp. | reverse complement strand
CGTATCGGACTTTCACCGACTAGTTTACGCCCATGCTGGGCGCACAATAAAAAAATCAGGTCTCTAATTCAAGACCTGATTTTTTATTATTCATTAATTAAACATATAGTTGTAAATCATATTTGCTGCATCTTCTCTATTTAATTCATATTTTGGATTTATATTTCCTTCTCCATCTCCTGATATTATCCTTAGTCCATATCCTATGTTTATATATCCCCTTAGACCCTTTGATATGTCTTTATCGTCTTTAAATATGTCCTTATATATACCATCTATCTCAGCTGCTTTATCCATTCTCATTACTCTAATTATATATTTTATGGCTTCCTCTTTGGTCACAATTTTATTTGAAGCTTTTTCTTCTTCCTTCATATAACCCATGGAGATAAATGATTTATATATATCATCCTCAGTTATATTATCTGTTCTATATTGGTTCATGGATTTCCAAAGTAGCTCTACTAAATCTTTTTGCTTGATTTTTTCCTTTGGTTTAAACTCTTCTCCTTTGAAGCCTATTCCATATTCAGCCAATGTAATTATCTTATCTTTTGCATAGGAGTTATCTATATCATTATAAGATATTGGATTTATTTCCTTATATGGTTTTCCTGAATAATCTAATATTTCTCCTGTTGTACCAGATATTATTATAGGCTTATTTTGATTTAATGCATATACTAATTTTATTTCAGAATTCTCATTTTGTGGTTTAGTATAATCATAGGTTTTTATATACATTAACTCTAGTCCAATTTTATCCCATAATACTTCATAGGCCTTATCTATTGGAATAAGTTTATCCTTTGGTGGAAGATTACCTTTGAACCAATCTAAATTATAGGAGTTTACCTCTCCACCAACTCCATCTACTCCTATATATATTCTATCATTTTCAACATAAATATCTTTATCTTTTCTAATGAATTGAAAGTAATAGCTTAGTTGATTATCCTCTGCATATTGGTCTTCCATTAGTTCTATTTGAGCTACCTTATTTGGTTGAAGCTTCTTAATATATTCCTTTGCTATGTTTAACGCTTCAGCTCTACTTATCTTTGACTTAGCATCTGAACCATAGTCTATCTGTTTAGAGAAGTTTATAAGTTCTCCTGTCTTAGCATCTAGCCCTATATCCATATATAAGGATTTATCTTTAGATACTTCTTTGTAGAAATACATATACCAGTTATATTCTCCAGGATTTTTATAGTTGCTATAAAGGTTTTTACTGTTTGTTTTAAAGCTATCAGCTATATTTAATATTTCTCTTGCCTTTTTTTCTGCAGTTTTCTCATCTAATAATCCTGATAATTTATCTATTGATTCTTGCTCTGCCGGAGTAATTCCTGCACCTTCTGCTGTATCCATTGCTTTTGCATTTTCATCCATTCCATAATAAGGTCCATAGTAGTTTATATCTATCTTTTTACCTGTAAAGGCATCTATGCCTTTGTTTTGTCCTAGAATAGAATATGCTAAATAGTAATTGCTATCTTCCATATTTGCAGTAACTGGTCTATAATAGTATCCCTTAGTCTTGTACATTGACTTTATACCAATTTCTGTCCTATAGGCTTCCTTACCCTTATCTAAGGTTATTGCTTTCTCTGCTGAAGGAAATACAGCTTTTCTATCCCAATTAACATAATAATACTCTATCTCTCCAGAATACTTATTTACATTTATACCAATAGAATCTTGTAGATATGGTATATCATTTACATAACGGCTGAAATTAAAATTATATTGCGTATCCATGGAGTTTACAGGATAATTATTCGGAATTAATTTAATTGATTTCGCAATAATTGGATCCACCTTAGCTATAAATTCTGCCGCTAACTTCTCAGCTTGATCTTTTGTATAAGTAGGCATTTTTGAACTTGGTTCTTTATATGTGGATGAATATTTGTTATAGGAAATTATGTTGCCATCTGTGTCTATGTTTACATTAATATTGTCTAATTTCCCAGTTGAATCCACCCAGTTCAAGTAGAAATTAGTGGTCCCATCATATGAATTTACATTGGTTGTAAACTTGTCATATTTATCTGAGATACTAAATAGTTTCTTGGCTTTAAGTATTGCTTCTTCTAGTTTTTTATCATAACCATTTTCTCCATATGCCATAGTTGGCATCAGTCCTGATACAATAATAATAGCAACTAATAATATCATTGATACTTTCTTCACAATTCCGCCCCCTAATTTAGATGTTTTATTGCAGTAACTTTATTCTTTTGTATATAGAATTCATCTGAAAGACCGTTGACTATAACTAATCCTCTCCCACAGCATTTCAAATCACTAGGGTCATAGGATTTCAGATCATAATCTATACCTTCTCCTTCATCCTCCACTTGAATTGTTATTCTATTTTTGTTTACTTCTAATGATAGTTTGACGGATTTCGATGAAATACAATCATTACCGTGTAATACCCCGTTGATAACCAACTCATTGAGTATTAGTCTAATGTCAAACATTATATCACTATTTTCTATTATATGATTAAGTTTTTTTAAAAGGTCATCTACAAAGTTTCTTATCATA
>CAYMGW010000367.1:0-2598 GCA_964390085.1 uncultured Tissierella sp. | reverse complement strand
ATTTAGGAATAGTTCTTTAAGAACTTTTTCAGATTCTGATGCAGGACCAATGGTACATACTATCTTCGTTTTTTTCATTTTTTCTTCCTCCTTTAAGCTAATCTTCCATATCTAGTTTCCAATATTATATGGATAATATTCTTGCTGTATTATACATTTCAATATCAAATTCTTTTTTTATTTCCAAAGCTTCATTGATATCCATATCAATTATTTGGTTGCATTTAATCCCTAATGCCCTACCAGATTTACCTTCTTTTAATAATTCTATAGCTCTACTTCCCATCATACTAGCTATAATCCTATCATAAGATGTAGGAGTACCACCTCTTTGAATATATCCAAGAATCGTAACTCTAGTATCTATTCCAGTCTTTTCCTCAATTGATTTAGATACATCATAGGCATTACCTACACCTTCAGCTAAGACAATTATATGATGTAACTTCCCTCTATTCTTACCTTGAATAGCCTTCTTACATACTTCATCTATATTAAATTCTACCTCTGGTACTATTATACTTTCAGCTCCACCTGCAAGACCTGCATATAATGCAATATCTCCACAATGTCTACCCATTACCTCAATAACATTAGCTCTGCCATGTGACGTAGATGTATCCCTTATTTTAGATATGGCATCTACTACAGTTTCCACAGCCGTAAAAAATCCAATAGTAAAATCAGAAAATCCACAATCATTATCAATGGTGCAAGGTATACCTATAGTTGGTATTCCAGCATTCGATAATTCCCTAGCACCTTTAAGAGTTCCATCTCCACCTAATACTACCAGTCCATCTATACCAAAGACTTTTAAAACATTCAAAGCTTTTTTAAAACCTTCTTTAGTTTTAAATTCATCTGATCTAGCAGATCTAAGCATAGTTCCACCTCTATGTATTATATCTGCAACGGATGAAAGGTTCATATCGTCTATATCACCATTTATCAAACCACTATACCCTTGCCTTATTCCCATCATTCTGAAATCATTAAATATTCCTGCTCTAACTACGGCTCTTATAGCAGCATTCATACCTGGGGCATCTCCCCCACTAGTTAATACTCCTATGGTCTTCATAAAACTCCCCCTTATTTGCAAATTATATTATTCCCAATTCTATCATAGCTTCTTGCACATCTTCTGCTTCAAACTCTGGAGCCAATATTTCATAAAGCTCTTCTTCTCCTTCTTGGGCAAAATATTTTATTTTCACTAAAAAACCTTCTGCTTTAAGCTTTTTTTCTACCTCATGTGCGTTATCCAATCCTGTAGCCATATAAATAGCTGTCCACATATTAAAGCAACTCCTTTTTTTGAATTGACAATTGAGAATTGACAATGAAATGGTTATTATGATATTTTTACTGAATCCTCCCCTAGGAAATTTTTTAATTCTGTAATAACATTATTATCATACATATCAACCCATAGAGTTCTATCTGCAACTACCATTTTCTTTTCTTTTTCCAGATATACGTATACTGGTGTATCTCCACTGTATTTTTTTAAGATTTCTTTAAGTTTTTCAAAAGTATTAATGGCACTATTAGAAGATATTTTTAGATATAGCTTTCCTCGTTTATACATATTTAACTCAGACATTCTCTCAACTATTATTTTAGGTTCATCTACTTCAGACATACTTACTTTACCTTCTACAACAACCAATCCATCTTCTTTTAAATATTTGTTATATCTTTCAAAGGTAGTTGGAAATACTATACATTCAATGGTGTCATATAAATCTTCTAATGTAATAAATGCCATCATATTATTGTTTTTAGTTATCATGTTCTTTTTTTCAACAATTATACCACCAATGGTTATTCTATCCCCATCCTTAACTCCATCTAATTCTCCACCCATTTCTTCCTCACTATTTTTTAAATCAAAGGTGGTAATAGTAGAGACTCTTTCAATTTCAGATTTATATGGCTCTAAAGGATGTCCAGATATATATATCCCTACCATTTCCTTTTCCATTGTAAGCAGTATATTTTGTGGGAACTCTTTTAAATCAGGTAAATTGTCTTTAGAAATATTTTCATCTATGGTATCAAATATTGAAAATTGTCCTTCTATGTTTCTCTTTCTATCGGCATGAATTCCATCTATTGTTTTTTCAAATATTGATAATAATTGTGCCCTATTTGCCCCTAAGCTGTCCATTGCTCCACATTTAATTAGAGATTCAACTGCTCTTTTATTCATTACAGATGAATCTACTTTTTCTATCCTTTCAATAAAATCTGTAAATCCTTTAAACCTTCCTGATTCTCTAGCTTTGACAACCGCCCTAATAAAGTTTTCACCTACATTTTTAACAGCTGAAAGTCCAAATCTAATTTTACCCTCTGAAACAGTAAATTTATTATAGGATTCATTTACATCAGGTGCTAATATTTCTATACCAAGTCTCTTACATTCTTGAATATATAGAGATACTTGGTTTGTATTACCCATGACTGAAGATATAAGCGCTGCCATAAACTCCACAGGATAATAATACTTAAGCCAGGCAGTTCTATAGGCTACTACTGCATATGCAGCTGAATGGCTTTTATTAAAAGCATAATTAGCAAAATCTATCA
>CAYMGW010000366.1:0-2611 GCA_964390085.1 uncultured Tissierella sp. | reverse complement strand
TATTTCTTTCTATTTGACTAATTAATCCAGGACTTAATTCAGCGTCATTAGCTAAATCAGATATATTCATTTTTCTTTTTTTTCTTAATTCCTTTATTTTTGCACCTATATTTATATCTATGTTCAACTTTTGGAACCTCCATTGTTAATTTTATCTCTATTTTAACATAAATAAACTAATAAATAAATTTAATATAAATAAATTCAATATATTAAAATAATATTTAATATATTGAATTTATTTTGAATATATTGTATTATAATCATAAGGAAATGGTTTCCGATATAAAATTAAAGGAGGATTAATATGAGTACATTAATTAGTGCAGACAACACTTGGGCTCTATGGACAATATTAGTCGGTATAGCAGCCATCAGCATTTATCTTGAACAAACCTATAAGTGGGCATCTAAAATAACAGGGGCAATTATTGGATTATTAGGAGCAATGTTATTAGCCAATTTCAAAGTGATTCCAACAGATGCACCAACCTATGATGCAGTATGGGGTTATGTAGTTCCATTAGGAATACCTCTACTATTATTTAATGCAAATATTAAAAAGATTTGGCGTGAAAGTGGTAGAATTATGGTTGTTTTTCTACTTAGCTCTTTCGGGACTCTTTTAGGTACTTTTGTTTCTTTTATGCTTTTAAGAAATCATATACCAGATTTATATAGAATGGCTGCCATGATGACAGGTTCTTATATTGGTGGGGGAGTAAACTTTGCTGCAATGGCTGAATCTTTTGGAACATCTGGAGATTGGGTTTCTGCCTTGGTAGTAGCTGACAACTTATTAATGGCATTATATTTCTTTGTTTTATTAGCTATACCATCAATTAAATTTTTCCAAAAGAATTTCAAACATCCTCATATAGACGAGGTAGAAGGCAATGTAAATACTTCTGAAGGTGAAACATTAGCAGCTAAATACTGGGGAAGAAAAGAAATATCATTAAAAGATATAGCTTTCGCAGTAGCTATTTCCTTTGCTATAGTATGGGTTTCCACTGAATTGGCAAGTGTATTAGGCAGAGTAATACCTACTGGCAATTTTATTTATAATTTATTCAATGGTTTACTAGGAAACAAGTATCTTCTTATAACTACTATAACTATGCTATTAGCTACTTATGCGCCTAATTTCATGTCTAATATCCATGGTGCACAAGAAATTGGAACATTTTTAATTTATATTTTCCTAGTTGTTATTGGAGTACCTGCATCAATTCAATTAATACTCACTAGATCACCTTTACTTCTTGTATTTACAGGAGTTATAGTTCTTGTAAATATGATAGTTACACTATCAGTAGGAAAATTATTGAAATTTAACTTAGAAGAGATTTTACTTGCATCAAATGCTAACATTGGTGGACCTACTACAGCAGTTGCTATGGCCATTGCTAAGGGTTGGAATAAACTAATAGGACCTATAATGCTAGCAGGAGTATTTGGATACATTATTGGAAACTATTTAGGAATATTTATGGGTAACTTATTACAATATCTATAAACTAGTACGCAGGGCTTCCTGTGTACTATCTTAGGAGGAAGCTTATGTTATTTGACATACATGGAGACATAGGGACAGATGTAACTGTAAAAAGACAAAAAGGATTAAAGAATGTTATTAGAGATTATCATTTAGAGAGATTTAAAAAGGGTAATATGGCTGGAGGTATATTTGTTATATGGATTGATCCTCCCCATGATGAAAGACCAAAGGAAAGGCTTCATGAAAGTATCAAAGCCATGAGTACTGAAATATGGGAAAATCAAGATATATTAAAAGTAATATATAATAAAGATGATTTCTACCAAGCTGTAAAAGGAAATAAATTTGCAGTATTATTAGGCTTAGAAGGGTTAAGTGGCATTGGAGAAGATGTGGAGTGGATTTATACCTTATATCAATTAGGTTTTAGGCATGCAACTCTAACCTGGAATGAACAAAATGCTTTAGCAACAGGTGCTAGAGGAGATGTAAATAGGGGACTTACCACTTTAGGTAAGGATGCTATTAAGATAATGGAATCCTTAGGTATGATTTTAGATGTATCCCATGCCAATGATAAGACTTTTTGGGATGTTTACAATGCAACTACAAAACCTTTTATTGCATCACATTCAAATTCAAGAGCATTATGTGATGTTCCTAGAAATCTTACTGATGACCAAATAAAAGCTATCGGTGAAAAGGATGGGCTTATAGGCATCAATGCTTTTAATGAGTTCATACATCAAGATCGTGATAAAAGAACTGTTGATTATTTAATAAATCATATAGAGCATATTGTAAATCTTATAGGTATTGACCATGTTGCTTTAGGTTTTGATTTCTTTGAATACATTGAAAATGATACTTCTGATACCTTTACTGACGATCCTTATGTAGGTACTTTAGGCATAGAAGATATCTCTAAGGGAAATAATTTAGTAGCAAAACTTGGAGAAAGAGGCTTCTCAAAGGAAGACATAGAAAAGATAGGCTATAAAAACTTTTTAAATTTAATGGATAGAGTACTGTAAGATAGAAAGACAGGAGAAAAATTTTCTCCTGTCTTTTTGCGCCAGGGGGACGGTTCTTCTGGCGCACTCTTGTACT
>CAYMGW010000365.1:1753-2625 GCA_964390085.1 uncultured Tissierella sp. | reverse complement strand
GCTCCACCTGTGACTAATGTAATCATTCTATCACGACCTTTTATTCTTCTCTTATATCTACTAAAGGAGAACTACTTAATGATAATTGTTCAAATGTTCCCATATGTTCTAATGTATACATTCCAGCTTCTATGATATTAAATGCCAAGGTACATCCTGTTCCTTCTCCTAATCTCATTCCTAGATTTAACATAGGCTTTAATTTTAGTTCATCCATCATATATTTTGCCCCTGGCTCTCCTGATAAATGAGATGGAATTATATATTCTTTAACTAAAGGATTTAATTTAACAGCGCAAAGAGCCGCAGCTGATGATATAAACCCATCTATGATGATAGGCTTTTTATTTTTAGCAGCAGATAAAAACAATCCGCACATTCCACCTATATCAAATCCTCCAACCTTTGATATTACATGAATTGGGTCTTCCTTATTTGGTTTGTTTATTTCTATTCCTTTTCTTATTATATCTTTTTTATTGGAATGCTGCTCCTCTGTAAGACCTGCTCCTTTTCCACAGGTTATATCTACATCCAAATCTCCCAGAACTGATAGAACTGCTGCTGAAGTAGTAGTATTGCCTATTCCAACTTCTCCAGTACCTAAAATATCATATCCTTCACCATATAGCTTATCTCCAATTTCAATACCTACTTCTATAGCTTTAACTGCTTCATCATAGGTCATTGCAGGACCCTTAGTAAAGTTTTTTGTTCCATCTGCAATTTTTCTATTTATTATCCTTGGATCGTCTATTTCTCCTATTACTCCTATATTTACTGTAACTATATCTGTATTTGCAAATTTACCTAAAGTTGCAACTCCTGTTAATTCCTTTGCCATGCTTTCTGTCAATACCTTAGTAAAAACT
>CAYMGW010000365.1:0-1743 GCA_964390085.1 uncultured Tissierella sp. | reverse complement strand
ACTCCTTCATCTGCTACTCCATTGTCCGCACACATTACAACTATAGCTCTTTTATTGATTTTGCTAGTAATCTTTCCTGTCATACCTGCTATTTTTATGGTAACTTCTTCTAGTGTACCTAAGCTACCCATTGGTTTTACTAGACCATCCCATTTTTCTCTAGCTAACTTTTTTGCTTCTTCATTAGGAGAAGTAATTTTATTCAAAGTTTCTTTTAGTAAATTCATTTATATTTTACCTTCTTTCTTTATTGTTTCTTTTTAAATTGTTTTGTTCAATTAATTTATTATTTATGTAATCATATCCATTTGGTCTATGGGGTATAAGGCAATTTGAACAATCCTTTATACCTAGGTTATCTATGTGTTTCCCACCACAATCCTCTAATAAATATAATGGACAATAGCAAAACATACAATTAAACTCTTCCTCATTTTCTACCTTGTGACACGGAAAGTAATCGCAAGCAAGATTTCTATAAAATCTATATGAGTTTTCCATTTATTTTTCCCCCTTACTTTCTTCTCTAATTATTTTCTCAATTATATCTAAATCATTAATGCCTTTTTCATCTTCTCTACATATTACTATTGGTATTATGCCTAACTCTTCACAGGCTTGTAATTTTTCTAGAGTGCCACCCTTATCTCCACTGTCTTTCATAACACAGTATTGCGGCTTATATTCTTTAAACATTGCTTTGTTATATTCTTTAGAAAATGGTCCTAATAGTGCTACTATATCTTTCATTTGCACATTATGTCTTTTACATTCCTCTATGCTTTCCATGGCTGGAAGTATTCTATATATGAATCTATTCTCGCCTCGCACGTTTTCAAAATCACCTATATTTTTAGATCCCGTTGTAAAAAATACCGTCCCTGAAATCCCTGATAAATAATCATAGGCTTCTTCATAGCTATTTAAATAAATAGCATTTATCCTGGGCTCTATTTTGTCCCTCATATATCTAATATAATATATTTCCAAACTCTTTGCCACTTTTTTTGCATTTTCTGAGACTATTTTGGCATAGGGATGGGTTAAATCTACTATGAGTGAAATATCGTTTTCTTCACAGAATCTTATCATCTCTTGATAATCCATTCTGCCTACCAGTAGTTTATCACTATTTACAAACTCTCTTCCTCCATCTGTAGCTATAGTAACTATATAGTTATCTAAATCTTTTATTCTATCTACTATTTCCCTAGCTTCGCTAGTGCCACCTATTATCCAAGTCATTTTATATTATATCCTCTCGGTGTAATAATCTTATTATTTTTTATATAGGAATTGGAGTTTCCAATAATAAGTACAGATAGCATATCTACTTTTTCATAGTCTATATTATCTAAGGTAGTAATAGTTATTTCTCTACCTTCTCTACCTGAATTTTTAACTATACCTACTGGAGTTTCTCCTTTTCTATAGTTTGAAATTATATTTACTGCTTTTTCTAGATGTTCTTTTCTTCCCTTGGATTTTGGATTATATATGGTAATTACAAAATCTGCTTCTGCTGCTTTTTCTAATCTATTTTCTATTACTTCCCAAGGAGTTAATAAATCTGATAAACTAATGGAAGCATAATCATGCATAATTGGTGAACCTAACTCTGCTGCTGCTGAAAATGCTGCTGTCACCCCTGGTATTACTTCTACCTCTATATCTTCTGCTAACTCAAGGATTGGGCCTGCCATTCCATAAAGCCCTGCATCTCCTGTACTTATTATTGCTGTA
>CAYMGW010000364.1:0-2639 GCA_964390085.1 uncultured Tissierella sp. | reverse complement strand
ACTATTAATGGAGAGGAAATAGAAGAAGTTGTTCTTGGTGAAAATGGCAAGACTTCATATGAGCTTGATATAAAACAATATATCAATAATCCAGGAGAATATAATATTGAAATAGTATCCGTTGATAAACTATATAATACTAATGTTGAAGTATTGACATTT
The DNA here is from genome assembly GCA_964390085.1 of uncultured Tissierella sp. Classification (GTDB taxonomy): domain Bacteria; phylum Bacillota; class Clostridia; order Tissierellales; family Tissierellaceae; genus Tissierella. The sequence goes on along the minus strand of CAYMGW010000364.1, from coordinate 2,477 downwards.
GTTGTGGAAAATACTCACCCATATATATATATTTATGAGCCAAGATTACTTGAAACATATGATACGAGTGATATATTATTTGAAGGTTATGTTGCAAACTTCCCACTATTAGATAAGGTTTTAGCAAATGGTGTGGAAGCTGATATAGAATTCAAAGAACATGTAGATTTATATCATCCAGATGATCCAACTACACTTATTTATTCTGGACCAGCATTTAAGTTTACAAAGACTTTAACTATTGAAGATGGATATAAAGAGATTAGGATTGAAGCTATATCTAAAAATGGTACATCAAGCAGCTTAGTAAGAAGATTCTACGTAGATACAACTGTACCAGAATTAGAAATAGATGTAAAGAATATTAATAATGAATTAAAAACAGCAGAGTTGGAAATTACAATGATGGATAATTTAGGATATCTGGAATTATTCTTAGGAGACAGTCAGATATATTTATATGATTACCCACTTGTTGTAGTTGAACCTGCTAATGAAACAATAACTCATACAGTAAACCTTAAAGATGGAGAGAATATATTTGTATTTACCCTATTAGATGGTGCAGACCATGAGAAGGTTGATACAATAACTATTAATTTTGAATCAGAAGAACCAAATCCAGAAGAACCAGTGATTACCAATGTTGAGCCATCACGAGATATTGAACTTTCACCAGGCGGTTCATTTGAAATAAGCTTTAATGCTCCAGGGGGAGGTTCTGCATATTATAGGATATTACTTCCACTTAAAACAAGTAAAAATAGTTTTGGAACTCCAATGAATGAAGAAGTGTCTGGATTATATAAAGCTACTTGGATGGCTCCTGATGGATTTGTAGCATCAAATTTACTGATTGAAGTAGTATATGTAGATATAAATGGCGTTGAGATATATGAAATGGCAGAAGGAAAGGTAACCGTAAGAGGTTCTATGGAAGATATTCCGGTTAACTCTGTTATATTAGGTGAGGAGGCATTTGACATGGACTTCTTAAATAATAATGCAAGTGCACAACAAAAATTAATAGAGTGGTATAATACGGGGAAACCAGTTTATATGAAGCTTGGACTGGATACCATAGTAGATGATGATGGAAATAAAGTGGGTATAGATCTTCTACCAGATAGGTTAATTTACCATGATACATTTGGAGATATCACAATCTTTGAAAGATAACAAAAGGAATTAAAGAGTTACCCCTAAAGACAGCTTTGGGGGTAACTTTGTTATATAAAGCAATGTAGACAAATTACTATGGAATGAGACAAAAATAGTGAAGGGATACTAATAATCATTGAAATACAATAATTATTGACAATGATTTCATATATTTGGCAAGGTATTTTGATGAATATAACAAGGAATGGATTGGGATAAAATACTATCCATGACATATTCATAGTATTTATAGGGTCTTGAAACTTATTTTCTACATAATCAAAGGCAAGGAGGTGAAAATTAGGTTAGCTATTTCATAGAAAACTAAAGGAGGGAATTGTTGAATGTCAAAGAACAAACAGGTAAGAAGAGTATTATCCTTACTAATAACTCTTGTTATGGTATTGGGATATTTCACATCTTTTGTCTATGCAGAAAACAACCAACTTAGTTCAGCAAAGGTAGATTTACATGAATTAGCAGCAGATAAGATTACAACTGAGGTAGCAGAAGACATAGAAAATGAAGATATGGTGGAAATACTGGTCTATATGGCAGAGCAAGTTGATACAGAAAAGGTAGCATATGCTACAAGAAATGCTGTATCATCAGTTATGACACCATATCAAACTAAACTTGAAGTTAGAAAAGGAGTAGTAGAAGCATTAAAGGATAATGCAGAGCTAACTCAAGCAAATGTATTGAAATATTTAGAGCAAGAAAAGGAAAATGGTAATGTAGTAGAATTTACACCTTATCATATAGTTAATATGATATATGTAAAGGCTACAAAAGAAGTAGTAGAAAACCTTTCATATATGTCAGAGGTAGAAAAGATTTATAAGAATAAAACTCACACATTAGATGCACCAGAAATGAGTGAGGAAATATTTCCTTCTGCTGATGGAGTAGAGTGGAATGTTGAAAAAGTAAAGGCAGATCAAGCGTGGGACCTAGGTTATGATGGTAATGGAATTGTAGTAGCTAATATAGACTCAGGAGTAGATTGGACTCATCCAGCTCTGAAAAATAAATGGAGAGGCTATGATCCAGATACAGGAGCTACTAATGCAAATGGTAACTGGTTTGATCCAGTATATAATAGATCATTGCCAGATGACTCAGATTCACATGGAACCCACGTAATGGGAACTATGGTGGGACAAGAAGCAGATGGGTCCAATAAAATAGGTATGGCACCAGGGGCAAAATGGATAGCAGCAAGAGTATTTAATACAGCTGGTTCAACAACAGAGGCTATATTATTATCGGCAGCTCAATGGTTATTAGAACCAGGTGGAGATCCAGCTAATGCT
>CAYMGW010000363.1:0-2646 GCA_964390085.1 uncultured Tissierella sp. | reverse complement strand
AATTTTATCTAATCCATCCATATTAATACTAGATGAAGCAACATCCTCTGTAGATACTAGAACAGAACTAAAAATCCAAGAAGCAATGGTAAAACTAATGGAAAACAGAACAACTTTTATTATTGCCCATAGACTTTCTACAATTAGAGATGCAGATATAATTATGGTAATTGATCATGGAGAAATAGTTGAAAAAGGCAGTCATGAGGAGCTATTGGAGAGAAAGGGACATTATTATAATTTGTATCAGAGTCAATTCGCTAATGAGAGCATATAATAAAGAAAGGAACGACATCCTTGTCGTTACAAATAATTCTTCCACTGTAACTCCAAATATATTTGCACTTTTCATAGCTAGCTTTAAATAAGGATTATATTTTCCGTTTTCCAAATGCACAATTGTTTCACATTTTTATTTTCTCTATATTCTATCTTTTCCTGTATCGCTTATGTCAAGTAATTCTTCTGGATAAGCTGACCAAATAGTTTGATTTAAAAGATATTCTCTTTCATACTTTATTGCATAGGTTTTTAAAATATTTATAATTACGCTTAGGTGAATTTTATCTTCTCTATATTTATCAAATCTATCTAAAATAAAAGTCTTTTCTCCTTTTGTTAGGTCTTCTGAAAAATATCCAAATATATGCATAAAAGTGTTTATATAATTGCTCTTTCTTGGAAGTCTAGCAAAGGATAATCCTAAATGATATTCATATTCATCTATTACTTCTCTAAATGGCTTCCTCTCATGATTTGCTACAATTTTACCCAAGTTTTTAAGTTGACTTTGATTATACGCTAAAAGTAAATATTTATTGTCAGAATGAAATTTGACTAACTCCTTCATAGAATTAGTATTTTTGACCACTTGGAATCTAAAAAATGTATATAGCTTTGTTAGAAAATGCTCTCTTATATTATAATTAGTCAAACGTCCTTCTTCTTCAATGGCATTATAAGTGTATTTTTGCATTACATATGATGCAAATAATCCTGTTCCTTTAATAGAACCCACTGACTTTTCCTTACCAAGATATATTTTTACATCTTTTATACCACAGGATGGTGATCTGCCTTTTAAAATGAAACCATGCACTTCATCTAAGGATTTTAAAATTTCTTTAGAGTATTCTTCCATTTCTTTCGTATAGACTTTTCCAGAAGCTGGTTGATAAATATCTATTTTTTCATTTTCTGATACCAATCTCACAGGATCTCTAGGAATTCCAAGACCAATATCCGCTTCTGGACAAACTGTTATATAGTTTACATGTTCTTTTAATTTTTCAACAAATTTATCATTGATAATGTCTCCATTATATCTACATTTACTAAATCCCAAGCATCTACTCACAACAACTGTAGGTTTATTGTTATTCTCCATTGATAGCCTCCCTTATTGTCTCTTTTGTTTGAAATTTTTTGTTTATTTCTTTATATCTATATTTATTCTTCCATCTTTAATTTCTATAATTCTGTCAGCTTTTTCTGCTATTCTCTTATCATGGGTTATTACAATAAAAGTAGATTTAAACTCCCTATTTATTTCCTTTAGAAGATTATAAACTGTTTCCGTAGTTTCTGAATCAAGATTTCCCGTAGGTTCATCCCCCAATATTATCCTAGGACTGTTAATAAGCGATCTAGCAATAGCTGCTCTTTGCTGTTGCCCTCCTGATATATCAGTAGCTTTATTATTTTTTACTTTAGTTAGTCCAACTATTTCTATTAAGTCATTAGCTCTATTAACAGCTTCCTTAGTAACTTTGTTATGTCTTATCCTATAAGGGATCAATATATTTTCTAAAACAGTGAATTCTGGTAATAAGTAATGAAATTGAAATATAAATCCTATAGTTTCATTTCTTAAACTAGCTAGCTGGTTTTTATCCATATTGGAAATATTTATTCCATCTATTAGTACTTCTCCACTTGTAGCCTTATCTAAAGTACCCATTATATTCATTAAAGTTGATTTTCCACTTCCAGAAGCTCCTATAATAGAGTTGAAAGAACTTTCTTCAAAACTCAAATTTATATCAAATAATACTTGGGTCTTTATTTTTTCTCCATAAATTTTATTTATATTCTTCAATTCCAATATATTATGCATTTTTTATCACCTCTATAGGGTTAAGTTTAGAAGATTTCCTAGCTGGTATTAATGCGGAAATAGTAGCAGATATAATGGCTACCAAAACAGAGATAGTTATAAATGTATAATCTAGATAAAAAGGAACTAAAGGTGTACCATCTGGATTCTTAACAAAAATAGAGAAAACATAGGTCAATGAAATTCCAAGTATTGTCCCTAAGATAGAACCTATAATCCCAAGTATAAGTCCTTGAAATAAAAAAATAAGACTGGCAGTTTTATCCTTTATCCCCATAGCTTTTAATATTCCAATTTGTTTTGATTTTTGAACTACGGATATGGCTAATACTGATGAAATACCAAGTAATACTGCTAGCAATACAAAAACTTGAATCATATAACTAGAAGCAGATTGACCAGCCAATCCAGAAAGTAACTCTTCATTTTGCGTTTTCCAATTTAGAGACTTTAGATCTTCTTTTACTAATACTTTTTCTAACTCGTCAGCTATTATATCTGCGCTAAATACATCCTCTACCTGAGTTTCT
>CAYMGW010000362.1:0-2665 GCA_964390085.1 uncultured Tissierella sp. | reverse complement strand
TAGTAAAGGGGTAAACTATGCAGTAGCAAGTTTAGGAACAGCTTTAACTGAAAGACAAGCAAAGCTACTGAAAAGATATGGAGAGAATGTATATATTTGTTATGATTCAGACCAAGCTGGAATCAAAGCTACAAATAAAGCAATTCAAATACTCTTAAAAGAAGATATTCAACCTAAAATCGTAATGTTGGGAAATTATAAAGATCCAGATGAGTTTTTAAAGGAGAATACTATAGAAAAATTTGAAGATAGATTAAATGAAGCTCTTAACCATATAGACTTTAGAATTCATATTAATAAACAAAAATATAATATTGATGAAGCTGAAGGAAAAATAAAGTTTACAATTGAAATTGCTAAAATTATTAAAGAGTTAAAATCTCCAGTAGAAAAAGATGTATATATAAACAAAATAGCTACTGAGATGAATATTTCTAAAGAAGCAATACAGAAAGAAGTATTTGGCAATAATATAAAGAATATTGGAAATAAAAATTTTAAAGAAAGAATTACAATTTCTCCAGTTAGAACAATATTACCATCAGCTAGTCTTACTGCTGAAATTGATTTAATAAAATTAATGATTTTTGATAAAGTGTATTTTGATACCCTAATCAAAGAGGTTTCTTTAGATGATTATGAAAATATAAATTGTAGAGAAATTTTGAAGATAATCATAGAGTTATATGAGGCAAATGAGGAGCTAGATGAAAATTTATTATATAAAAGGGCAAAGGAATTGCCAAATATTGATACTCAATTACTAAATTCAATATTTGAAAGGCCAATAAATTTTCTGCCAGAGAATATAGATCAGATGATAAAAGATTTAACAACTACATTGAAGCTTAATAAACTAGAATCCAAAAGAAATAACATAAAAAAAGAAATTGAGGAATTGGAGAAAAAGAAAGACAAGAGTTCTACTGAAGATGAACGATTTCTTAAGCTGTGTATGGAACTAACTAATTTAAATAAAGAATTAAACCTCATGAGACATGAGGTAGGGAGGTAAACCAGTTGGACGAATTAAATAAAGAAAATCAAAAAACAAATATGGCGAGGATAGAAGCAGTTAAGAAATTGATCGCTAAGGGAAAAAAGGATGGGATATTAACATATAGTGAATTAATAGATAGTTTAGAAGAAATAAGCTTAGATGCAGACCAAATTGAAGAAGTTTATCAGAGCTTGGAGAACATGGGAATTGAAGTAGTAGGGGATAAAGAAGAACTACTATTAGAAAAAGATGATATTGACGATGAGATAGATAAGGAAGATTTAGAAGAAGTAGATATAAAAGAAGATTTATCAGTACCTAAAGGAATAAATGTAGATGACCCCGTTAGAATGTATTTAAAGGAAATTGGTAAAATACCTTTATTAAATGGGGATGAAGAAATTGAGCTAGCTAAGAGAATGCAAGAAGGTGATGAGGAAGCAAAAAAACAACTTGCAGAAGCTAATCTTAGACTAGTAGTTAGTATTGCAAAGAGATATGTAGGTAGAGGTATGCTTTTCCTAGATTTAATCCAGGAAGGTAACCTAGGGCTTATGAAGGCAGTAGAAAAATTTGATTATAAAAAAGGATTTAAATTTAGTACCTATGCAACATGGTGGATTCGTCAAGCAATTACAAGAGCCATAGCAGATCAAGCTAGAACCATTAGGATACCTGTTCATATGGTTGAAACAATTAACAAATTAGTTAGAGTACAAAGGCAATTAGTCCAAGAATTGGGAAGAGATCCTAGTCCAGAAGAGATTGGTAAAGAAATGGGTATGGAAGTAGAAAAAGTTAGAGAGATAATGAAGATAGCACAAGAACCAGTTTCCTTAGAAACTCCTATTGGTGAAGAAGAAGATAGTCATCTAGGAGATTTTATACCTGATGATGAAGTACTAGCTCCTGCAGAAGCAGCTACCTTTACTATGCTTAGAGAGCAATTAATTGATGTATTGGATACTTTAACTCCTAGAGAGCAAAAGGTATTAAGACTTAGATTTGGTTTAGATGATGGTAGAGCTAGAACTCTTGAGGAAGTGGGAAAAGAATTTGAAGTTACCAGAGAAAGAATTAGACAAATAGAAGCTAAAGCTTTAAGAAAACTACGCCATCCAAGTAGATCTAAAAAATTGAAAGATTTTCTAGAATAATAAAGATTCGCTTATGCGAATCTTTAATTATACTTTTTAGAAAGGAAGAAATAAACTATGAAACTATCAGAAAGGTTAATGGCCATAGCTAATTTAGTACCTAAGAACTCCATAGTAGCTGATATAGGTACAGATCATGGATATATACCAGCATATTTAATAGAGAATAAGAAATCTAAAAAAGTAATAGGAACAGATATATCTAAGGGCTCCTTAGATAAAATAATACAATATGTAAAGGAATTAGGATTTGAAGATAAAATTGATTCGAGATTAGGGGATGGACTAGAGGTAATTAAACCCTATGAGGTAGATACGGTGATTATTGCAGGGATGGGTGGCTTGCTTATTAGAGATATATTAGAAAAAGACAAAGAAATATCAGATTCCATAATGGATTTTATACTACAGCCCATGGTAGCAGTAAAAGAATTAAGACAATATTTAATAGAAAATAATTTTGAAATTATAAATGAAGGGCTAGTAAAAGAAGAAAACAAATACTATG
>CAYMGW010000361.1:0-2666 GCA_964390085.1 uncultured Tissierella sp. | reverse complement strand
GATAATTATATAAAATACTATGAAGCATATAAAGGATTATATTTATCTTTAAAAGATAATTTTAAATCTTTATATGATATAATTGATAGTAAATAAGGAATTATTTGGGGGTAGTTTGATAAGAAGGGGATGTTTTTATGATGAACGTAAAGTTAGAGGAAACTAATTACAAAAACTTTGGCAAGTGCTTGAAAATATCTAATGAAGATGTAGAACTTTATGTTACCCTAGATATGGGACCTAGAATAATAAGATATAGTTTTTTAGGTGAAGAAAATGAATTTTGTGATGATATTCCAACCACTATGGAGGTTTCTGGTGAACAGTGGCATTTAGCAGGTGGGCACAGATTATGGCATAGTCCAGAAGATAACCCTAGAACTTATATACCAGATAATAAAGAAGTAAAATGGATAAATAGCGCCAATGGAGTTATATTAGAAAGTGAAGTAGAACCTTGGACTCAGATAAAAAAGGAAATAGAAATAACCTTAAGCAAAAGTGGAAGCAATGTAAAAATAAATCATAGATTAATTAATAAAAATGCATGGCCTATTGAACTGGCTGCCTGGGCACTTACAGTTATGGCACCAGGAGGAATAGAGTTAATTCCTCAACCTAAAAGGGATACTGGATTGCTTCCAAATAGAGCAGTAGCATTATGGCCTTATTCTAAAATGAATGATTCTCGTGTTTACTTTGGAGATAAATATATAGTTTTGAAACATGATAAAGATATAAAAGAAGCATTTAAATTAGGGATACCAAATGAAGATGGCTGGGTTGCTTATTTTAATCATAATAATATGTTTATTAAAAAATTTAATCATAATAAAATAGAAAAATATCCTGACTTTGGAGTATCCTATGAAACTTATACAAATGAGTTTATGACTGAAATGGAGACTTTATCACCACTAACCACTCTTCAACCTAATGAAATATTAAGTCATGTGGAAAGATGGGAATTAGTTAAAGGAGTTTCCTTTCCAGGATGTAACGAAGAAGAGTTGAATAAGGTAGTGAGCAGAGAAATAACATATTAAAATTTAAGTAATTGTTAAGATTTAGGTAAGAATATAGTAAGAATCCCCCTTTATAATGTAATTGTAGTAAACATTATAAAGGGGGAGTTTTTATGGTTAACTTTTTATCATTTCTATTAATTTCATTATTTATAATGGTGTTTTTAGAATGTGATGTAAGAGATAAGTATTTTAGGGATGATATTAGAAGACACTACTTTAGAGTATTAAAAAGTATATTTAATATTTTAGTTATAATGTTTATGTTTCATTACAGAACATATATGCTATCCATTAATCAGTTAGGCATAATGTTAATTATAGCTTGTGCAATAGCCTTAATAATTAATATAATTGAGATTAATAAAAATATACAATTTTTAAAAAAGGAAAATGCTTTATAAATATAAAATTAAATTTAGTTGAAAAGTTCAGTCCTAAAAGTGTATTATTAATCTAATGATTATGTAAAATATGTTATTAAAGGCTGATGATTATGAATAATGAAGTAAAAATTTCTGTAAGGAACTTGGTGGAGTTTATATTAAGATCTGGGGATTTAGACTCAACTTTTGTAGGCAGCAGTAGAGCAGTGGATGGAACTAGAATTCATCAAAAGATTCAGAGAAATAAAGGAGATAACTACTTAGCTGAGGTATCTTTAAAACGTACCATTGAATATGGTGATATGTTTATTACAGTAGAAGGGCGTGCTGATGGAATAATAAAGGAAGAGGATAATGTAATTATTGATGAAATAAAAAGCACTACTAGAGATTTAGATCAAATTGATGAAGAATATAATCCTCTTCATTTTGCTCAGGCAAAATGTTATGCATATATTTATGCAAAGGAAAATTCTATAGATAATATAAAAGTACAATTAACATACTGCCAAGTAGATACTGGAATGATTAAATATATATTAAAAGAATATTCTTTGAGTGAATTAGAGGATTTTTTTTATTCACTAATAGAAAAATATTTTATTTGGGCGGATTATACTAGAAAGTGGATTGAAAAAAGAGATACAAGTATAAAAAATTTATGCTTCCCATTTGAAAATTATAGGCCCGGTCAAAGGGAACTAGCAGTAGGAGTTTATAGAACAATTTCTCAAAATAAAAATATATTTCTTCAGGCTCCAACAGGCATAGGAAAAACCATATCTACTATATTTCCTGGAGTAAAATCCATGGGAGAGGGACTAATATCAAAAATATTTTATTTAACAGCAAAAACCATAACTTCTTCAGTAGCAGTAGAAGCTTTTAATAAAATGGAGAATGATGGATTACAGATTAAAGTTGTAACAATTACTGCAAAGGAAAAGATATGTTTTAAAGATAAAACTAACTGTAATGCAGAACAATGTGAATTTGCAAAAGGTCATTTTGATAGAGTAAATAAGGCCATAATGGAAATACTTCAAAAGGAAAATTTAATAAATAGAAATGTTATTGAATTTTATGCCAAAGAGTACAAAGTATGCCCATTTGAATTATCGTTGGATTTAACTCTTTGGGCTGATTGTGTAATTTGCGATTATAATTATGTATTTGATCCTAGGGTATATTTAAAAAGATTTTTTGATGCAGGAAAAGAGGATTTCTTATTTTTAATAGATGAATCACATAATTT
>CAYMGW010000360.1:0-2667 GCA_964390085.1 uncultured Tissierella sp. | reverse complement strand
ATCTGCGTCTTCCTTTACTGGATATGCATATGTAGGAATAGCGCCTTTAATATGATGTGCATTCCATTCATCTTCTACTTGGATATCAAGCATTATCCAGTCTTTGCCTTCTTCTATGAACTTCTTAGTCTCTTCAGCTGTATAATATTGATATGTTTTCTCATCTGTAGCTGTTTCTTTTTTTACACAACCACTAACTATTAACGCTAAAGCCAGCATAATTACTAATATGGATTTAAATCTTTTCATCTACCCCACTCCTTTTTCATTATACTACTTCCTTTCTTAATACCGATTAAATTTTAACATATGGGATAATTTAAATAAAATTAAGATTATCTATAGCCCTTGTTTTTATATAGATATTTCTTATATACTATACAACCATTAAAGCAACGCAAATAAATAATTTTTTAACATATTGACAGTTATCTATGTATAGTAATATAATAACATATAGATAGTTATCTATATGTTGTTAGGATTTATAAAATATTCTACTAACTTAAAGGGGTGAAGATATGACTAAATCTTATACAGATTATGCATTGCTTTTAAAAGCATTAGGAGATGAAACAAGGATTAAAATCTTTCATATGCTCTCTAAGGGTGAGCTCTGTGCATGTAATCTATTGGAAGAGTTTCACATTACACAGCCTACCCTTTCTTATCATATGAAAACATTATGTGACTCTGGACTTGTTAATGGAAGAAAGGATGGTATATGGATGAAATACTCTATCAATAGAGATGTATTGGAATTATTAAAAGATTTATTCAATGATATAGATGAGCATATGAATAAATCTAACAGCAAACTAAATAATATTTAAGGAGGATGATATATATGGTTATTTTAAAATGGTTAAATGCACAATTACTTAAAATGGAATGGCTTTTTAATTTAATTAAGTTGTTAGTAGAGAATATCTTTGGTCTAGACATTAACAGTAGACTTGGGGGAAGTATTCATTTCTTTATTTATGACGTAATTAAGATATTTATCTTGCTTTCAGTATTAATATTCGCTATTTCCTATATTCAATCTTTCTTTCCACCTGAAAGGACTAGAAAAATACTAGGTCGATATAAGGGCATTACAGCTAATACCTTTGCTGCTTTACTTGGTACAGTTACACCGTTCTGCTCATGTTCTTCTATACCATTGTTCATTGGATTTACCAGTGCAGGTTTACCAATTGGAACTACATTTTCATTTCTAATCTCATCACCACTAGTAGACTTAGCATCCGTCATCTTATTAGCTAGTATATTTAATTGGAAAATAGCCATAGCATATGTTGTAGTAGGTGTAATACTTGCTGTAGTTGGTGGAACAGTTATAAGTAAGCTAAAGCTGGAAAAATATGTAGAGCCTTTTGTTTTTAACAATCCAGTACTTGAAATGGATCAACAAGAATTAACATTTAAGGATAGAATGAATTATGCCAGGGAGCAAGTATTAGATATCATAAAAAAAGTATGGTTATATATTTTAATAGGTGTTGGAATTGGTGCAGCTATTCATAACTATATTCCTGAATCTTTCATATCAGCAATACTAGGTCAAGATAAATGGTACTCTGTTTTAGTAGCTACATTTGTAGGTATCCCAATGTATGCAGATATATTTGGCACATTACCTATTGCAGAAGCATTAGTAATGAAAGGAGTAGGATTAGGAACAGCTTTATCTTTTATGATGGGTGTAACAGCTCTTTCACTTCCTTCAATGATTATGCTTTCTAAAGTTGTTAAGAAAAAACTTTTATGGATTTTTGTCGGTATTGTATCTTTAGGAATCATTATCATAGGATATACTTTTAATATATTTGCATATTTATTTATTTAAGGAGGATATAATAAAATGATAATTAAAATTTTAGGTTCAGGTTGTAAAAGTTGTATAGCATTAACTGAAAATACTAAAGCAGCATTAGAAGAAATGGGTATAGAGGCAGAAATAGTTAAGGTTACAGACTTTAAGGAGATAATGGCTTATGGTGTAATGTCAACACCTACCTTAGTAATTGATGAAAAGGTTGTATCCGTAGGCAAAACCTTAAAACCAAAAGAAATATCCAAAATTCTTGAGAAGGCAAAGTAGAATAATATTAATTCCTAAGTTCTCCAAATATCCATATCAATGGTAATGATATAGATTTAGAAGTAAAATATAAATGCTCTTTTCTGACTTTCATCTTATTTTGATTCTTAGCAGAAAAGAGCATTTTTTCGCAAAATCCTAGATTTAATTTTACTCCTATTTATAAATCATTAATCTTAATTACTTAATTTATTTAGTCAATATCTTTTTTATTTCCTTTACTGATGGAACTTTACCCATAAATTTAATTTCTCCATCTATTATTAAAGTAGGTGTCGTCATAACACCATATTTAACAATCTCTATTAAATCTTCCACCTTTTCTATTTGAGCTTCAATTTTCAATTCTTCAATTTCTCTTTGTTGTTCCTGTATGCCTCTTGTAAGCACCGGTATAAAACTCTGGTACCCGAGCACTTTATGATTGTTTACTTCATCGACAAACTCAGGAAAAATTTTTTCTACATCCTGTGCCAGGAAACCAAAGTGCAAACCGGCGTAATCATTTTCATCTTTAAAATTGTATTTAACAGGTTTTAATTTCATTAGTGCAATAAGTC
>CAYMGW010000359.1:0-2667 GCA_964390085.1 uncultured Tissierella sp. | reverse complement strand
CTAATGTTTATCTCTTCTTTTTCTGTTAGCTTCACCAAATCTTCTATCTCATCATCATTAAATCCACCTATAAGTACAGTATTTATCTTTATTGGTGTTAGTCCTACACGTTTTGCTTCTTCTATCCCTTCTAGAACAGATTTAAGCTTACCACCTCTTGTAATAGTCTGGTATTTAACTTCATCCAAAGTATCTAGGCTAATATTTACTCTATTTAATCCTGCATTTTTTAGCTTCTCGGCATATTCTTTTAGAAGTATGCCATTGGTAGTCATGGCTAAATCCTTGACTCCATCTAGATTTGATACCTTAGATATTAGATCGACGACTCCTTTTCTTGTAAGAGGTTCTCCTCCTGTAAATCTTATTTTATTAATACCTAAATCTACAAAAGCCTTTGTTATTTCATATATTTCTTCTAATGTTAACATTTCTTCATGAGAAAACTTAGAAACCCCTTTTTCCGGCATGCAATATCTACATCTTAAATTGCACCTATCTGTCAAAGATATTCTAAGATAATTTATTTCTCTTCCAAAAGAATCTTTCATCTAATCACCTTTTTTCTTTACACTAATGTTATTTCTCCTAAAATTCTATACAACTCAAACAATTATGCAAATGTAAAGGATAGAGGTTATTCTATCCTTTACTCTTTAATATGCTATCTAATTAGTTCCAAATAAAAATATTTTTAACTATTTCTTTGTTTTTTTCGTCTCCCCATCCAAGCTGAAATCCATATGCTTAATTCATATAAGAAAAGCATAGGCAACGCTAATAAGACTTGAGATACTACATCTGGTGGTGTTAATATAGCAGCTACAATAAATATTACTAAAATTACTATCTTTCTATATTTCTTTAATGTATCTGCTGTAATGAGATTTAGTTGAGTCAATAATACTATTAATAATGGCAATTCAAACACTAAACCAAATGAAAATAATAGAGAAGAAATAAAACTTAAATAACTATCAAAAGAAAACAGTGGCGCTATCTGTTCTACTGAGACCTGAGTAAAAAACTCTATAGTTATTGGAATTATTGTAAGATACGCAAATATACATCCTATTAGGAAAAATATTATCCCCATATATAGAGAAAATAACAAATATTTGCGTTCATTTCTTTTAAGTCCAGGTTTTATAAACAACCATATTTGCATCAAACTTATTGGTGAGGAAATTATTATACCAGCTATGATAGCAATCTTAATATATGCTACAAAAAGTTCAGGTGGGCTTAAGTAAATGAATTCCAATTTTTTTGCTGGTTTTACCATATATTCAATAATAATATCAATATATTTATAACTTACACCTGCTCCTAATATTATAGCTATAAAAATTATAATAACTCTTTTTCTTAACTCACTCAAATGTTCCACTAGAGTAAGTTGTTTATCTTCCATATGGTACCCTCCTAAATATAAGTATTAAAGGTACTATATATAGCACCTTTAATACTTTACTGTTTTATTCCTTGTCCTTCTTATCATCTAAATCAACTTTTACATCTTCGGATATTTTATTAGCTTGGCTTTTAAATTCTCCTATGGCTTTTCCAAAGGCCTTTCCTATTTCAGGAAGTTTTCCTGGCCCAAAAATTACTAAAGCAATACCAAGTATTAATATTAATTCTGGTGCACCTATTTTACCAAACATATATATTTCCTCCTTTATTTTAAATTATTTTATCAAAAATTTTTTTTCTATAAGATTTACTATATCTGTTACCTGTTCAAAATTAAACTGGGGTATTTGATTTTCTAGTGGAAAATCAGTAACTATTGCAAATAACTCCTCATCCTTAGAAATAATCTCTTTTGAAATTTCTTTCCTAATTACTTCTAATTTAGGTTTGTTTTCTCTTTTGTAGCCCTCAGTTATAATAATATCAACATTTTCAATCTTCCCAATAATATCATCTAGTTTATATTCTTCTTGTGCCTTTTCAATCTTAGCTATCTTAACCTTAGAAGATATAATGACCATATCAGCGCCTGCTTGAGAATGCTTCCATGTATCCTTTCCTTGATGGTCTATATCAAAATCACCCATATGATGCTTTATAGTTGCTACCCTATATCCTCTATTCTTTAATTCTTTTATTATCTTACAAAGGATAGTGGTTTTTCCTGTATTGGAACTACTTCCAACAATTGAAAATACAGGTATCATTATTCTACCTCCGGGTAATCTAATATTTCAACTTCTATTTTATCTCCACTCTTATATGGACCTGTACCAGCTCTAATATAGAATAATGAGTTAGTACCTGATAAAGATGTTAAAATTCCCGAACTATGTTTATCAGGAAGTTTAGTAAAAAAGCCTCCATCTTTATAATAAGTTATTGCCCTAACATATCTATTTTGATTGCTCACTTTAGTAAATTCACTTTCTAGTATTGATTCTACTTTCATTAAATTATATTTATTTTTTCCCATTAATCTAAGTATAGTTGGTCTTACAAATTTTTCAAATGTTATACTGGCAGCTGCAGGATTACCTGATAGTCCAAATATTAATTTGTTTTTATATTTAGTCTCAAATTTTACAAAAAATTTTTTAGTAAAAAATTTTTTTGTTGAACAATGTGTATGTGTAAATTACCCTTCATCTCACTACCCCCACCAATCCTTGCGGGGAAAATCCCCGTACC
>CAYMGW010000358.1:1146-2675 GCA_964390085.1 uncultured Tissierella sp. | reverse complement strand
AACCCATTTTCTAAAGCATTTAGATAAATTACCTCTTGATTTATCAGTTCATCTACTACTCTCTTTATACCATCTGGTGATTGAAATTGCATTGCCGTTTGAGGCCCTAAATCATTAAGAAACCTAAGTACAGTATCCTCAGTTATTTCTTTACCATTAACTACTGCAAGAACTCTTTTTTCACTCATAGATATTCTCCTTTTTTCTGAATTTTAGAACGTAATCTTTACTAAGTTATCATATAGATTTTTTATTGTCAATAATTAAAAACCTCTTAAAGATATATCTTTAAGAGGTTGTAAGTATCCATTTACTATAGAATATTGATGTTTTCAGCTTGTAGACCTTTAGCGCCTTCTACAACGTTGAATTCAACTTCTTGACCTTCTTCTAAAGTTTTGAATCCGTCTTTGTTAATTTGTGAGAAGTGAGCGAATACATCGTTTCCTTCTTCAGTAGTGATAAATCCAAATCCTTTTTCTGCGTTAAACCATTTTACTGTACCTTTCATTGCATATACCTCCGAAATTTTATTTCTTTAATTCTTTGTAAAAATACCAACAATAAAATTTCTTTACTATATGCAGATAAATCTCTGTACCCGTAGAAATTATTGTGTATTGATTATTTACTTCCGAATTAAAGCTACAACTTAATATTAACATACTCCAATGTAGATTGCAACTACATTTTATATCTTTTTTAATCAATATAAGACTTAAATTACCTTCATCGACTAATTATTTCAAAATAATTATCTTAATTTTCTTAAATCTGAAAAATCAACTATTTCTCTTACATATTCTTCATCCATTAATGGTGAAGACAAGATATAGTCTGCCGAAGACCTATTAGTTGCTATAGGAATATCATATAAGACAGCAATTCTAAGTAATGCTTTTACATCTGGATCATGAGGTTGGGCTTCCAATGGATCCCAGAAAAAAATTACCATATCAATTTTTCCTTCAACAATACGAGCCCCTATTTGTTGATCTCCACCTAATGGTCCAGATTTAAATGCCTTTACTGGTAATTCTGTGCTCTCTGAGATTCTCTTTGAAGTAGTTCCAGTTCCACATAAAAAATGCTTTGATAAAGTCTCCCTATTTTCTTTTACCCAATTTATCAGATCATCCTTTTTATTGTCGTGTGCAATAAGAGCTATATTTTTTTGCTTTTCCATTTTTATTTTCATCTTTAGCACCCCCTCAAACTTGAATATGTTTTATACTAATTTATTATTTTCTATATAATATATTTATTTTATCATTAAATTGGGTAAAATTATAGAGAGTAAATGATTTAGTTTGCCTAAAATATAACATAACTTTATTTTACTTTTCTTTAATGCTATTATAATGATGTATAAACTATTACATCATTCAGTTAAATTTAATAAAATTCAATGAACAAAGGAGCGTTTTAAATGAACTCAATGATTCAAAAGTATGTAACGCAAGAATTCATGACTGAAGCAGAAGGCAAATATATTGACTAATATAGTTAACTCTGAAGCAAAAAACCAT
>CAYMGW010000358.1:0-1136 GCA_964390085.1 uncultured Tissierella sp. | reverse complement strand
TATTGAAGAAGCCATTGCTAGAAAAGAATCAGTTATTGTATCTGGGCATAGATCTGCAGGTATAAGACCATTGATGGCTACTTTAATGGCCGTGGCAAAAGGCAGCTTTAAATCTGTTCAAGTAAAAGGATTTGAAGATTTAAATAGTGACGTTGAGTATTTTCTTATTCCAGGTCTAGATAATTTAGATTTTGAAAAATTAATTGGAGAAGCTATGATAAAGCCAAATACATCCTTTGTAACTCTAAAAGAGCCTGAACATCCATATTCAATTTTAAAACTATTGAGAGATGTTTATAAACAAACAGGAGACTCTTCTAAGGTATATCATCTTTTAGAATGTGCAAAGGTTGATAATGTTCCAAAATTAACTAAAATAACAAAAATGAGTTTAGATGAAAAAGGGAAAATAGTAAAAGTAGATTTTGAAGGATAAATAAGTTAGGTTTAATCACCTAACTTATTTATTTGCCTTTCGCCAATTAGTTATACCCATTGAGTGAATTTCTTTACTGTCCTCATCTAAAACTTTATGAAAGTATTGATGTACATCTTCTACTTCATCTAGTTTACTACTTCCAGATAATATGGTTTTACCGTAAACTGTTTCTTTTTTATATAAAATCTCAAATTCATTTAATATATAATTTTCATAAACATATTCAGGAATAGTTTCTAACATCCAAGAAAGATATTTAGTATTATTCACATGGTTGTTATAATCAATGTCTAATCGTCTTACATGAAAGTCAATATATTCTTCTACTTTTATTTCTTTTTTAAAATCATAAAAATCATCAAATGTTTTATCCTCTATGGGATTAACCACTTCAATAAATTCGGCTGGTATTCTAATAGGCCTCTTTTTTTCCATATTTAAAAATATCCAAACAGTAGAAGCTTTTCCTATTTCTATATCATTTTCATCGTATATAATAAATTCTCTAGTAGCATAGAATCTATCTATATTAGAAGTCCAGGTCTCAATAGTTATTTTCTCTTTTACATTTGGATATCTATCTATTTTTACCTTCCATCGATTTAACATCCAACCATAGTTTAAATTTTGCAGCTTATCAACACTAAACCCGATATGGTCAGTATGAGCTCCTGATGTCTCTCCTAAATATGTAAGT
>CAYMGW010000357.1:0-2681 GCA_964390085.1 uncultured Tissierella sp. | reverse complement strand
TAAAATTACTCAAAAAAGCTTATGAGGAATATCAGACTAAGTTAATAACTTATACTAAAATGTATAACTACTATAAGGGCAATACTGATGCCATGGCTAATTATTTAATGGTTACAGAGCGTAGTAATAATAAAACCCCAGTAAACTATATTAAGAAATTTATTAAGGAAGAAGTTTCTTATAGCGTAGGAAATGATGTAACTTATATTTCTAAGAGTGGTAATGAAAATATAGTAAATGATATAGACTATTACCTGGACCACTGGAGTGAGGGGCATGATTCAAATTTAGCTAAAAATATGCTTATATACAGTTTAGCGTATGAGCTTTATTATGTAGATAAAGGAGGTCAATTTTCCAGTAAAGTAATATCACCGCGTGAAGGATATGCTGTCATAGATGATTTTGGCAACGTATCTTTTTTTATGCACTCTTATAATTTGAAATTTGATGATACAGCTTATATTGATGTATATGACGATAAGTTTATATATCATTTTAATGATAAGTTTGAGCAGATTGAGAAACCTACACCGCATATCTTTGGAAAGGTGCCAGTGGGATTATGTCAGTTGAGTGAAGAAGGTAAAGACGATACCTTATTTAAGGATTTAAAAGGCTTACAAGATGCTTATGAAACTAATTTATCTGATATAAGTAATGAAATAAGTGATTTCCGTAATGCTTATTTAGTCTTTATGGGATGTCAACTTAATAAAGACGATATACCTGATATGAAAAAGTTAGGTGTGTTAAATACAAAGGATAAGAATAGTGCAATTCAATGGTTGATAAAAAATATTAATGATACATTTATCCAAAACACCTTAAACACTATAGAAGATAAAATGTATCAGTTATCTAACCATATAAATCACAACGAGAAAATGCAAAGCAATTTAAGCTCTTTAGCTTTAAGGGCCCGGCTAATAGCACTTGAAGAAAAATGTAAGTTAAACCAAAAAGCTATTGCAGATTGCATTAAGACCAGGCTTAAATTTTTATTTATATATCTAGAAGTCATTAAAAATATTAAATATGATTTTAGGGATATAAAAATTAAATTTACTCCTAATATACCTCAAGATGATTTAATGACTGCTCAAGTAATTAGTCAACTTGGAGATAAGTTGTCTACTGAAACTGGATTGTCCTTATTAAGCTTCATTGAAAACCCCAAAAATGAACTAGCTAAACTTAAAAATGAAAATCCAATGAGTTTAGATGATGTAGTGGGTGATGAATAATGACTGATGAAGAAAAGTTTATTGAGGGGTTATATGATGAAGCTAATGAGAAGTTAAAAGAGGTTTATAAAACTTATAAGGATAATAGGGATAAGCTACTCCAAGAGATAGCTTTAGTAATATTAACTTATACTGTTTTAGATGGTTTAATGAGCCTTGGGAGTAAAGATAAGAATAGGGAATATAAAAGGTTGTCCGCACTTATTATTAGTGCTATGAAAGGACAAAAGGTTATACAGAAGAATGTTTTAACTAATATCTTAAATGATACAGTTAAAAATACTTTTGATTTTTACTCCTATAATGCTGGTTTGAAAGATGTTAGAAAAATTATAGAGAGTAACTTCAAGGGAAAGCATTTTTCAGAACGTGTTTGGGAGAATGAACAGGAAACTGCTAGAAGGTTGCATAAGCAAGTTGAGCAATTTCTTGATGGTAAAATAAATGTTAATCAGATTAAGAAAGACATTGAAAAAACTTATAATAGTACTGCCTATGAAGCTAAGAGGCTTGTTGAAACGGAAGTAAATAGATGTTCTAGAGGTGCTTTTGATAGGTTTTGTGAAGAAACAGGAGTTAAAAAGGTAAGATATAATGCAACTCTAGATAGTAAACTGTGTGAAGACTGTGGTCAGTTTCATGACAAAGTATTTGATTTAAAAAATAAAGAAGAAGTACCAAGGCACCCACTGTGTAGGTGCTTTTATAGTATTGAAGAATAGAGGAGGAAAACTAAATGAATGAAAAAGAATTTTTAGAATGGTGTAAACAAGAGGTATGTAATTATACTAATAAACATTTAGATAAAACAGATAAAAAAGAAATTACAACAGATGATGTATTTATGGTATGGGGTTGTAAAACACTTCAAAACAATAAGGCACTACTTAGTACTACTCTGTTTGACGGAATGTATTATGAGTGCACCTATAATGGAGATAAAAAAGAAATGTATGTAGATGCTTATAAGAAATGGGAAAACTACAAAGTTGAAAGGTAATCAAAGTCTTAGAAATAAGGCTTTTTTATTTTAATTAAAAACGTGTCTTTAGTCTAATGGGTTAAAGGGACAAATGGAGGGTTAAAAATGTTAAAGAAAGAATTATTAGAACTTATAAAAGATATAGCAGATGATAAGGACATAGATGAAACACTAGCAACTTCCGAACTGGCAAATAAATTTGGTGGTTTAGAAGCTTTTAAACAAAAAATGAATACTGATAAGGAGTTTAAGTCTTTCATAGATAGTTTAAAAGATACTCATTTATCCAAAGGTTTGGAAACTTGGAAAGCTAATAATCTACAAAAACTAGTTGATGAAAAAATCAAAGAGCTTTATCCAGAAGAAGATCCTAAGGATAATGAACTTAAAAAACTTAAACTTGAAATGGAAAACATGAAAAAAGAAACTCTTAGAAAGGAATTGACTAATAA
>CAYMGW010000356.1:0-2686 GCA_964390085.1 uncultured Tissierella sp. | reverse complement strand
ATTAGCTATCTCCTCTCCCAATTCTTCTTTTATACTTCTAAACATTTGATAAACTTAAAAATTGCCACCTATATCACCCAATAGTTCTTTTATATCTATAATGCCATTCTTAATATGACAACAGTATGTCATGTTTAATATTTTAGCTAAATATATCTTCTGCATAATATTCAACCCAAACAGGAGAAAATCCTGCCTTAAGAGCAACTGTTGTTGACGCAATATTAGGACTCCATGTAGTGTAATATGGTAATGCACCTCGCTTTTCAATTTCATCAGCTAATGTTTTCACAAGATATAATGCTAGTCCCTTGTTTCTAAATTCAGGTAAAGTATCAATACCTATTTGCCATAAATTTGATAGACTATCATCGGCTCCAGCCAAAGCAAAAAGTTGATTTTTATGATATGCTCCAAATGCAATTACATCGTTTTTATAATTCAATGCATTGTCAAAGCCCTTCTCTTTATACAATATATTCATGTTATTTTTATCGAAAAGTTTATATGTAAAGTCATAAGGCTCATTAACAAATTTATTATTATCCAAATACAGATATCTAACATGCTCTCCAGCAAGTCTTTTACCAAATTCCCGGAGTTTTGCTTCAATTAAAAATAGATTTTCTCCATCCATAATTTCATGTGCTGGAATTGTTGAAAAATGTTCTACACACCAGTCATATATAGCCGTATTAGCTCTAATAATAGCATTCTTACCAAAGGTAAGTATTTCAAAAAATGTTTTTGTAGACTTAATAAATATATTTTTATCTTCTTTGAATACATTGGAATCGTATTCTCCAACAATAGCCAGCCTTTCTTGTACAATATTTATTTTACTTATTTTATTCATTAATGTTCTCTCTTCTCATCTGTCTGACCTTAAATTCTATCATTTGCAATAAAGCTTCTACATAATTATTTATTCTATAAACTTTACCAAATACCTTCTTTTTACGAGTAATATTTTCCAAATATTAAAACAGCATCTAATCCTTCTCAATTAGATGCCTTGTGAATTTAAACTTCATTTGAACTTCCAAAATATCTTTATATTTTTCAATTATAATATCTAGTATTTTTTTAGGTTCCATAATCTCACCTTATTTTGATTTTCTCCAAATAATCTAAATAAACTACATTCCATTAATTTAATGATATTCATCTAATATTCTTTATTTCATTTGTTCCACAGATAAATATTTTTGCTATTATCTATTTATCAATCTACATTGCTTAGTATCCTATCTCCTCGTCTATAATAATCACCTTTATTCTTTCACTATCAAATTGCCTTGCAATAACTACAAAGCTATTACAAATTCGCTGTGGGTGTTTACAGTCAATACATCTACCTAGTTTAGTACAAGGAGTTTCTTTTTTTAATCGCTTCGCATCTAGTGGTGCTGCAACCTGCCGTACTCTTTCTATGGCCTCACTTATATTGTTTACAATTTTATTTTTGCCCACGATAACAATTACTTGTGATGGTCCATATATCATAGGAGCAACCCTACTTCCGTTTCCATCAATATTAACTAACTCCCCATCAGCTGTTATTGCATTACATCCAGTAATGAAGTTATCTGCCGAAAAATTCTTAATATAAATCTCTCTTTTTTCAATCGAAGTTAGATCCTTTATATGTTTATCATAAAATATATAGTTACCATTCCTAATAAAATCAAAAACTCCCAATTGTTCTAATGTAACAGAATCACCACTACCAATAGTACTACCTTTTAAAATCAATTTATTCAAAAGAGGAAATAATTCCTTATTATCTTCAAGGAAATATCCCTGTATATTATTACGTTTTAAGTTATCTAAAGTAGTTTTTATCAACTCTATCATTGTCAATTCTCCTTATTAAGCTATTACCTCTAATAGGCAATAATTTTAGAATTATCTATTCAACTGACATCCTTCACAATAATAAATGCTGCCACCCATATAAGATTCCTTAATGATATTTTTACCGCAAATCTTACATGGCTCTTTCACAGTATTCTTACTTAATTTCGTAATATAACCTCCAGAATATCCAAATAAATCTTTTTCCGTATCTCGTCCACCTTTTATAACCATCTCACCTAAAGTAGATTTAATAGAGTGATATAGCCTTTCTATGTCTTCATCAGAAAGTGTTGATATCTTTCTTCTAGGATGAAGTTTTGCATTGAATAATATATCTTGTAATACTCCATTTCCAAGTCCAGGTATGCGTTGCTCTGTTGCTAAAATAGCTTTTACACTTTTATTCCTTAAGCTTTCATCAGATATAATCTTTTCATAATACTTGAAATTAAATTCTTCAGATAATGGGGATGGTTTTTCCTTAGCTAGTTCATAATATATATTGTCGAATTCTCCATCTTTAAAACACCAAATACCACCATACATTTGAATCGATACAACAAGTGCAGAGCCATCATCAAACTCTATTAATAATTGATGTTTTTGTGGCAATTTCTGCCTTTTATCAAAGTATCGAAGATTTACTCCATCACCAAATAATAATTTAATGTCACCTAAGCTGATTTCTACAAAACCAGCATATGCATAAGCTTCCTCTATGGTCTTACCATTTAATTTTGAATTATACTCACTAGGATCACCATAATACCAAGCAAACTTATGTGGTGATTGACAACTATTCCGGGTATTGCGAGTGCATCGAACA
>CAYMGW010000355.1:0-2698 GCA_964390085.1 uncultured Tissierella sp. | reverse complement strand
GAAGGCTTTGGTTCATTTAGTGTTCTAGATTTAATGAATAAGAGTATTTCACTTATTGCTAATGCAAAAAAATTTGATGAGAAAATTGCTAGTTTACATAAGCAATTTGAAGGCATTAATTATGAATTACAAGATTTATATAGGGAGTTAAGAAATTATTTAGATAATATAGAAGTAGATTCTGAAAGATTGAATTTCTTAACTGAGAGGATTAATCTTGTAAATAAATTAAAAAAGAAATATGGGAATACTATAGATAAGATTTTAGAATTTAGAAATGAGTCTCAAAAAAGATTAGATGAATTAGTTAATTTTGAAAAAGAATTTCAAAAAACAAATCAGAAAATATTGGAATTGGAAAACATCCTTGAAATGTATTCTGAAAGATTATCTGCTAAAAGAAGAGAAATATCAAATATATTAGAAAAAAATATAAAAGAAGAATTATCTGTCTTAAATATGGCTAAAGTTGATTTTAAGGTCAATTTTGAACAAAAACCTCAATTTACATCTGAAGGTCTAGATAGAATAGAATTTCTTATATCTACAAATCCAGGTGAAGATTTAAAGCCATTATCGAAGATCGTATCTGGTGGAGAAATGTCAAGAATCATGTTAGCATTTAAAAGCATATTAGCCTTTTTTGATCAGATACCTACTATGATATTTGATGAAATTGATACTGGAATTTCTGGAAGAACAGCTCAGATTGTAGGTGAAAAAATACATAGTATTTCAAGAAATCACCAAGTTATTTGTATTTCTCATTTACCTCAAATCGCTGCCTTAGCTGACAGCCATTTTGTTATAAATAAGGTTGTTTCAGAGGATAAAACAAAGACTATAGTTACTAGGTTATCAGACAATGCTCGTATTGAAGAAATGGCAAGATTATTAGGTGGTGTTGATTTAACTGATACAACCCTTAAGCATGCTTCTGAAATGATTCAAATGTCTAAAAAAATTAAAGAGAAAAGATAAGTGTTTTGACTCTATGTCAAAGCACTTTTTTTAATGGTAAAACTTAAATCAGTTGACATTTAAAAATTTTTTAATAGAGAATAATTAATTTAAAAAAAGGCTAAATTATATATGAAATTTAAAATAGGAGGTGAGTATGAGAAAGCAAATTAGGAGAGTGATAATGTTTGGGTAAATTAAAATTTAGCCGAAAAATTCTAGTTTCTATTTTAATATTAATTGTATTAGGTTTAAGTATACAGACCAACAAAATTTTATTTTATCCTTCAAGTATCAATATTGTAAAAGGAGAAAATAAGAATCTAGATATATCGTTCCCATTTTTCTTAGATATTAGCCAAGAAAAAGAGAATGTAATAGAGGCCAGCTATAATGAAGCTGAACACATTGGCTTTAAAAAATCTTATCAATTAAATGGAATAGATGCAGGAGAAGCAGAAATCCAACTAAAGCTACTAGGGTTTATTCCTGTCAAAAACTATAATATAAATGTAATCAATAGACCGGAGTTAATTCCAGGTGGAAACGCTATTGGAGTTAGGTTAAATACTAAAGGAGTTTTAGTTGTAGCAGTAACAGATGTTATTGATACAAAAGGCCAAAGATCTAGTCCAGCTAAGGATGCAGGGTTAAAAGTAGGAGATAGTATTATAGAGATAAATGACATAAAGGTGCAAGATGCTCAGCATGTGGTTAGTATTCTTAATAATATTAAAGAAACAAATGTAAAGATAGTGGTTCAAAGGAACAAAGTAGAATTTGTTACTGAAGCTAAACCAGTGCAGAGTATACAGGATAATTGCTATAGACTTGGTATCTGGGTAAGGGATAAAACCTCTGGCATTGGAACATTAACTTATTATAATAAAGACACAAATGAATTTGGTGCTCTAGGCCATGGCATTGTTGATATGGATACAGGAGGTTTATTATCAGTGGAAAAAGGTAAAATAATGAATGCCAAAATATCTAAAATAGAGCAAGGGAAAAAAGGTACTCCAGGTGAAATCAGAGGTGTATTTTATGAAACAGATAATTTACTTGGAGATATAAGTATAAATAGCTCATATGGTATATATGGAACTATGACAGAGGGCAACATGAATTCTATACAGAATAAACCTATACCAATTGGTTTTAAAGAGGAAGTAAAGATAGGGAAAGCATATATTTTGACCACTATTGATGATAATAAGGTAGAGAAGTTTGAAATTGAAATAATAAAGGTACAGCCACAACTGAAGGCAGACCAGAAAAGCATGATAGTAAAGATTACAGATCCAAAACTCTTAGAGAAAACTGGTGGGATAGTACAAGGAATGAGTGGTAGTCCTATAATTCAAAATGATAAATTAGTTGGAGCTATCACTCATGTTTTTGTAAATGATCCAACTAAAGGTTATGGTATATATATTGAATGGATGTTAGAACAAACGAATAAGCCCTAAGGGCTTATTTTTTTGAAAAAATTTTATAAAAAAGAAGGAGTTTTAATAGATTTGTCGAATTAATATATATATGTAATATAATAAATTTTACAAAAACAGGGGGATTAATAATGAAAAAAACAAAAGTTGTTATTGCAGATGATAATAGAGAGTTTAGTGAGATATTAACTCGATTTATATCGTCTTATGAAGAGTTTGAAATCGTAGGGATAGCTAAGGATGGGATTGAAGCATTAGAGGTTATAGATAGAGAAAAACCAGATGTTTTA
>CAYMGW010000354.1:2379-2710 GCA_964390085.1 uncultured Tissierella sp. | reverse complement strand
GAAGTCCTTGAAATTGATGAATTAGGGTTAGACAGTGTAGACAGAAAATTAATTCTTACTTTGATAGAAAACTTTGGTGGAGGACCAGTGGGTGTAGATACATTGTCTGCTGCAACAGGAGAAGAAAGAATTACAATAGAAGATGTATATGAGCCATATCTTCTACAAATAGGATTTTTAAATAGAACTCCTAGAGGAAGAATAGTTTCTAAAAAAGCATATGAGCATTTTGGAATTCCATATACTGAAGATTAACAAAAGATGACATAGGAAGGAGTAAAACTAATGAAAGCTAAAATATCTAGAATTTTAATTTGCATATTGTTATTAA
>CAYMGW010000354.1:0-2369 GCA_964390085.1 uncultured Tissierella sp. | reverse complement strand
ACCAGTATTTGGATGTAAGATTAACAAAACCTATAATACAAAATAATATAATTAACTTTGAGAGTGATAGTGGATTTTCCCTATTTGAGGTTAATAATAAAGAAAGTGCCATAGCAAATATAGATGAGACAAATATAAGAGCTATTTTAGGTGAGTCGGGCATTAATCTAGTTAATTCTCAAAATAATATTCTATTAACATTACCAATAGATGGGAGTATATTGATTGCTTCCAATACATTTGATAATAAAATAATAAAGGTTGAAAAAGATCGCTATAGAGATTATATTAGATTAGTCAGTAAAAACAATGAAATCCTTGTTATAAATCATGTAGAACTTGAGAATTATTTATATGGAGTAGTTCCTGCAGAAATGCCGTCAACTTTTCATATGGAGGCATTAAAGGCACAGACAGTGGCCTCTAGGAGTTTTGCACTTTCAAATATAAATAAACATTCGGCTGAAGGATTTAATTTATGTGATACGACTCACTGTCAAGTATATTCAGGATATGAGTATGAGAGACCTGCGACTAATTCTGCTGTAGATGAGACTAGAAATATATTAGCATATTATAATGGCAAGGTAATAGAAGCAATATTTCATTCAACTAGCAGTGGCTTTACGGAAGACAGTGTAAATGTATGGGGTGGAGCTTTACCATATCTAAAATCCGTAGAAGACAGTTTTTCTAGTGAATCACCATATAGTAATTGGAGTTTTACTATTAATCTTAATGAATTGAATAATAGTTTAATTTCGTCAGGGGCAGATATTGGAGATTTACAGGGTATTGAAATCTTTGATAGTACTTCAACTGGAAGGGTAAATAAAGTAAAAATAGTTGGAGCAAAAGGAGAGAAAACCATAAGTAGTGCTGAATTTAGAAATATAGTTGGAGCTTCAAAATTCAAGAGTTCTTGGTTTAGCGTAAAAAATGGGAATATGAATGCATCAAGTAGTAAGGTTTATGTTATAGATGGAAATATGTTTAACCCAAAAACTATAGATATAAGCAGGGCTTATATAGTTGATGGAAAAAATCAAAAAACAGTAAATAGAGGCACAGTAAATAGAGCTATTGGGAAGGATAGAGTGGAAGATTTAGGAGAGTTTTATCCCGTGTCTTCATCTGAAATATTAGTAGAAGGTAAAGGTTTTGGACATGGAGTAGGTATGAGTCAATTTGGAGCTAATAAAATGGCTGAATTAGGATATAGCTTCGAAGAAATTTTGAAGTATTATTATACTGGAATAGACGTCATGATAAATGGTCAATAATCATAATAAAGAAGGATGGTTTAATGAAGAGAGAAGATTTTAATTACTTTTTGCCAGAAAGATTAATTGCTCAACACCCTTTAGAGAATAGAGAAGAATCTAGATTGTTGATATTGGATAAAGAGACTGGTGAAATAGAACACAAAAAGTTTAAAAATATTATAGAATATTTGAATAAAGGAGATTGCTTAATTTTAAATGATACAAGAGTAATACCTGCTAGGCTCTTTGGAAATAGAGTAGGTAAAGAAGAGAGTATAGAGATACTACTTCTTAAAAGAGTGGAAAATAATGTATGGGAATCCTTGGTAAAGCCTGGGAAAAAGGCTAGGCCTGGACATATAATAGAATTTGGTGGAGGAATTTTAAAAGGTGAAGTCTTATCAATAGGAGAAGATGGGACTAGACTTATAAGATTTGAATACAAAGGCATATTTGAGGAGATTTTAGACAAATTAGGTGAAATGCCTTTACCTCCATATATAACTGAAGTTTTAAAGGATAAAGAAAGGTATCAAACTGTTTATTCGAAGAATAGTGGTTCTGCTGCTGCACCTACAGCAGGTCTTCATTTTACTAATGAATTGCTGAATAAAATTAGAGATAAAGGAGTTAATATAGCATATATAACTTTACATGTAGGCCTTGGTACCTTTAGACCTGTGAAGGTAGATAATATTTTAGAGCATCATATGCATTCAGAGTATTACAATATCTCAGAGGAGGCCGCTACAATAATTAATAATTCTAAATCAAATGGTGGAAAAATTATATCTGTAGGTACTACCTCCACAAGGACTTTAGAAACTGTAGTTGATGATAATGGAAAGATCAGACCTCAATCAGGATGGACTGATATATTTATTTATCCTGGATATAGGTTTAAAATTGTAGATAGATTAATTACAAACTTCCATTTGCCTGAATCAACTTTACTTATGTTAGTAAGTGCATTAGCTACTAGAGAAAATATACTTAATGCATATAAAATAGCTGTGGAAGAAGAATATAGATTTTTTAGTTTTGGCGACGCCATGTTTATAAAATAATGGGAGGAAGGCTATGGCAATAAGATTTGAACTATTA
>CAYMGW010000353.1:0-2713 GCA_964390085.1 uncultured Tissierella sp. | reverse complement strand
ATTTTTTTCATCAGAAATATATTTAATTAAGATATCAGAAATCTTTTCTAATCCACTGTACCCAATACTATCTATAAGTCTTGGTACTATTTCTGAAGTCCTAGATTCTAATAGCTTATCTAGTGAAGATCTAATTATCATAAGGATGCTTTTATTGGCATCTTCACTATTAATATATTTTTCAATCATATGAAATACCTTATCAGAAATTAGCTCTGGACTAATAAAAGCAATAATTAATTTATTCACATTTTGAGAAA
The DNA here is from genome assembly GCA_964390085.1 of uncultured Tissierella sp. Lineage (GTDB taxonomy): Bacteria > Bacillota > Clostridia > Tissierellales > Tissierellaceae > Tissierella. The sequence goes on along the minus strand of CAYMGW010000353.1, from coordinate 2,453 downwards.
CAAGTTCTGATATTGAATCCTTAATTTTTCTTTGTATATTAGGCTCCTTAAAACTCTCTCTTATACTATTTCCAATCTCATTTCCATTTTCATCAATATATTTATTAATAGCAAATAATATTTCCTCTGGAATTAATTCAGATAACTTCCTTTCATCCTTAGCAAATTCATCTAGATTCAATTCCATATGATTTATTAATCCATTTCTTAACTCCTGAGAACTAGATAATTGTAATAATATTTCTTTTATTTTTTCATTTACTGCCTCATATATATTTTCAGAGTCAACATTATTGACTTTATTTTCAATGGCTTTAAATATTAAAGATTTAAACTTTTCTTCCCTAACTTGAAAAATAATTATATTTTTTATATTCTTTTGTATTGTTTTTATAAACTTATCATAATTTTCATCTACTATATTAACTAAAATTTCTTTTATTGATTGTTGACTTTCTTTTATTTTGTTTATTTTATTCTCTAACCACAATTTGATTTCTCTATCTGTTCTTTTATCAGATAAAGCTTCAACTATAGTTTCAGGTGATAGTAAATAAACTCCTACTGTCTCTCCTATGCTTTTAGCTATTCGATCCCTCTCCTTCGGTATAAGCCCAGGAGTAAAAGGTATTTTTATTCCCATTATTTTTTTCTCATAATGGGGTCTAAATAACATCTTTATAGCAAGCCAATTTGTAAAGTATCCTATAATTGCTCCAACTATAACTGGTATTAATATCTTCATATACTTCTCCTTTCCAAAGCAGTAAGGACGGCTCTAGCCCACTGAAAAAGTCCATATCTGTCATCCTGAGTAAAGCGAAGGATCTTAAACTCAAGATTCTTCACTAGGTTCGGATTGACAAAATCTTTTCAGCAGTCTGAAACCGCCCCCTTAGTACTACATAAGTTTACATATATTGTTTGTAAATTCAACAGGGTCTTCTATAGGTAATCCTTCTATTAATAAGGCTTGATTATATAACAAATTAGTATAAAGCTTTAATTTCTCCTTATCACTTTCAAAGGCGGATTTTAGTGTATCAAATACATGGTGATTAATATTAATTTCTAGTATCTTATCAGCTTTAATACCATGATTATCTGGCATTTGACTTAATATTTTTTCCATTTCTATGGAGAGCTCTCCTTCACTAGATAAGCAAACAGGATGATTCTTCAGCCTCTTAGATGGTTTAATATCCTTTACCTTATCTGATAAAGTTTCCTTCATAAATGAGAATAGCTCCTTATTCTCTTCTATTTCCTTTTCATTATCCTGAGCATTTTCATCAGCTTCTATACCTAAATCACCAGATGATACAGATTTAAATTCCTTTTCCTTATATTGCATTAACATCTTAATAGCAAATTCATCTATATCCTCTGTTAAATATAGAATCTCATAGCCTTTATCCTTTACTAATTCAGTTTGTGGCAGCTTGTCAATTCTATCAATTGATTCTCCAGCAGCATAATAAATATATTTTTGCTCTTCTGGCATTCTACTTACATATTCCTCTAAGGTAACCATTTTCTTTTCCTTTGAAGAATAGAAAATAAGTAAGTCTTGTAATACTTCCTTATGCATACCAAAGTCACTGTAAATTCCAAATTTCAATTGTTTTCCAAAACCTTCAAAAAATTTTTCATATTTTTCTCTTTCATTTTTTAAAAGTAAAGTTAATTCGTCCTTAATCTTATCTTCTATTTTCTTTGAAATCAACTTTAATTGTCTATCATGCTGTAATATCTCTCTAGATATATTTAAAGATAAATCCTCTGAATCTACAATTCCCTTTACAAAGCTAAAATAATCTGGAAGTAAATCAGCACATTTATTCATGATGAGTACTCCATTGGAATATAGCTCTAATCCCTTTTCATATTCTTTTGTATAGAAATCATAAGGAATTTGACTCGGTATAAATAATAGAGCATTATATCTCACAACACCATCTACTGATAGATGAATTGACTTTATTGGCTCATCGAATCCAAAATGCTTTTCTGCATAAAAGTTTTTATAGTCTTCTTCTGTTAGCTCATTTTTATTTTTTCTCCAGATTGGAACCATACTATTTATTACTTGTTCTTCTTTATATTGTTCGTATTCATCTTCAGAGCCTTCCTTTAACCTGCTCTTTGTAACGTCCATTTTAATTGGATATCTTATAAAATCGGAATATTTTTTAATAATTCCTCTCAATCTATATTCTTCTAAAAATTCATCATAATCTTCGTCTTCTGTATTTTTCTTGATTGCAAGTATTATATCTGTCCCAATACTATCTTTTTCAGCACGCTCTATTGTATATCCTTCAGCTCCTTCAGACTCCCATTTATATCCTTCGTCAGCTCCAAAGGTTTTACTTATAACGGTTACCTTATCTGCTACCATAAATGCAGAATAAAATCCAACACCAAATTGGCCGATTATATCGAAACCATCC
>CAYMGW010000352.1:518-2715 GCA_964390085.1 uncultured Tissierella sp. | reverse complement strand
AAATACTTAATCATTTAAAGGAGTAAAGAAAAATGTCAATAGAAAGAGTAAAAGAATATTTAAAGCAATTCAATAAGGCTCAAGATGTTCTCGAAATGGAACAATCAACAGCTACAGTTCAATTGGCAGCGATTGCTCTAGGTACTGAAGAAGCAAGAATTGCAAAATCTCTATCCTTCTATGATGGAGATGGAGCTATGATTATAGTAGTTGCAGGAGATGCAAAGGTTGATAATAAAAAATTTAAAAATGAGTTTAATTTCAAACCTAGAATGCTAGCTCCGGAAGATACTGTAAATTTTACGGGCAATGAAATTGGAGGTGTATGTCCCTTTGCTCTGCCTGAAAATGTAAAGGTATATCTAGATATTTCTATGAAAAGATTTACTACAATGTTTCCTGCCTGTGGCAGTAACAATTCTGCTATTGAACTTAATTTAGATGAGTTGGAAAGAATATCTAAAAGCTGTAAATGGGTAGATGTTTGTAAGGACTGGGAATGAAAAATGCCTTGTGATAACTTTATATAAAGTTATCACAAGGCAACAATACAATATGTTGTATTATATTAGTTGCTATATTCTATACTCTCGTGCCTGAAAATTTATTCCATATTTATAATTCTAGTAAACAACTTTTTAATATCTTCTTCACCGTATATATCTACTTCTTCTTTAGTATTTTCAACACTAATCATCAACTTAATCTTATCCCTTTCTTTCTTAACTTCAATTAACATTGAATTCTCTATTTCTCTATAAGACCTATCTTTTGAAAACACTAATTCAACCTCTGGTTCTAAAACATATTCTAACTGCTGTCTTCTGATAGAGTTAGTTAAATTTTTAAAGTAGTATATGCCATAAAGAGTAGCTTCTAAATAATCTGAAATGGCCAAACAATTAAACCCATCCTCTAGGAAAATATCTCTTAATTGAGCCATTATATAATAGGCTATCTCCTTGTTCCCTTGAAAATATATAGTAGAACAATGACTTAAATCAATATCAGAAATAGAAATAGGATAAGTATCATCAACTGGCAACAACCAAAATTCAAATGGATAACAAGCCATTATTGATTCAATATCACCTTCTATTATACCTAAGTAAAATACACGAATTCTATTAACGCTAACAAGTAGTGTGGTTAAAAATTCTCTGAATTTTTTAATGTTAATCTCTTTATTATCATGAGGAATAAATATATAGTCTTCACTATCCACTTCGAATATTATATCATCATATATATTTCTAACCTCAAATGATAAAGCCTCTTCTAGAATTACTTTACTATCAAGATTAATTATAGTAACCTTTTCAAAAAAAATTGGATGTTCACATAAAAACATATTATTAGTCACACCTAATTCATTTAATATCGTTGCTGACTTATTACTGTTATTGGATTTGATAATATTATGTATATTTGCTGTTAAAACCGGTGCTGCATAGCTGTTGGCTATTTTGGTAATATAATTGAAATTTTTGTTTATATTTATTCTATGCTTAGAGGGCATCAAAAAGCTATATCCCCATTTATCTCTAACATTATTATAATAATTAAACAGTTCATCAGCTCTAGCAGAAAAAACACCTAAATAAGCAGCTGGGAAAGAAAGACCTTTATTATTACTATGAGCTGCTACGATTATCTGATTATTATTTATAATTTTTTTAATTACATCCCTTAAAAGATAATCATCGGAAAGATTTATTGTCCCTCCACTTAAGTGTATAATTGGGATTCTCTTGTCTAAACAGTATTCAAAGGCAGCTATCAAAGCCTCTATACTTGTCTTCATTTCTAAGGTACTAAATATTCTTATACTTATAATCTCTGCTTCCGGAGCATACATATTTATAATTTTGCACACATTAAAACCATGGTCTGTTATCGCTGGAATATCATCTGACCTATTTACCACCAAGTTCTTGTCATTTACAATCAAGTCTTCTATTATATTTAATTCATCCTTAAATTCCGATATTACACCTTCATCTATTACAGCTATTTTCATAATCTATCCCTCGGCTTTTAGCATATATTTCTTTTGCTGGTATCTAAAGAGTTCAGCATATCGTTTATTATCCTTTAATAGCTTTTCTGGTTTACCATCCTCTATAATTTCACCTTTTTCCAATACTATAACCCTATCAGCCAGAGATAAATTAGAGAGTCTATGGGATGTAAATAA
>CAYMGW010000352.1:0-508 GCA_964390085.1 uncultured Tissierella sp. | reverse complement strand
TTTATTAAAAATTTCATGCTCTGCCTTAGGGTCTAAATTGGAAGATACCTCATCTAAAATGAGAATAGCATCTTTTCTATATAATGCCCTGGCTAATGCCAGTTTCTGTGTTTGTCCTCCTGATAAAATTAAACCCTCTGAAGTAAAGAATTTTGATATATATGCATCTAATCCAGCATCGTTTAAGCTTAATATCTCCATAAAATCGGATTTATCCAATGCTTCAATTATTTCATCATCATTATCTAGTCTATTTGGATTTGTCAAACGAAAGTTTTCTCTAATACTAAAAGCAAAATTGTTCATATCCTGAAAATAAACACTGAAAGCTTTTCTTAAAGAATTAATAGAGTATAAACTTATATTTATGCCATTAATCTTAATTGTTCCGGAAGTTGGCTCATAAAATCTTAATAATAATTTTATAAGAGTTGATTTTCCAGAACCATTTAATCCTACAAAAGCCACATGTTCCGGAGAATTAATATAGAAGCTAATATTTTTTAGG
>CAYMGW010000351.1:0-2716 GCA_964390085.1 uncultured Tissierella sp. | reverse complement strand
TATTAATTATTGCAAGAGAATTTACTATCACTGGATTTAGAACAATAGCAGTATCTGAGGGTATAACTATTGCTGCAAGTCCTTTAGGTAAAATAAAAACAATCACTCAGTTGGTGGCTATAATTTCTTTATTACTTAATAACTATCCTTTTAGATTAATTAATTTACCTTTTGCAAATATTATGTTATATATTTCCTTGTTTTTTACAATAATATCTGGAATAGACTATATATACAAAAATAAATCTGCCCTTAAAATGGGGGTAAAATAAAAGGTGATTATACAATGATAGCAGAAATTATTACAATAGGCTCAGAGATTACTACGGGTAGTACTCTAAATACCCATAGCAAATATATTTCTAGTAAACTATTAGAACTAGGTATAGAAACTCATTATCATACATCTGTTGATGATAATAGAAATAGGGTGAGGGATATCATAAATATATCTCTACAGAGAGCAGACCTTATAATAACAACTGGGGGGTTAGGTCCTACAGATGATGATTTAACAAAGGAGGTTATTGCTGAAACATTAGGCTTAAAACTTGTAAATGATAGAACTATAGAAGAAGATATTAGAAATATATTTAATAAGTTAAATAAAACAATGCCAAATAATAATTTAAAACAAGCTTTAAAACCAGAAGAAAGTCAATTCTTAAAAAATTCTATCGGTACAGCTCCTGGTATATTTTTATGTAAGGATAATAAAAAAATTATAATGTTGCCAGGACCTCCAAGAGAAATGGAATTAATGTTTAATAATGAAGTAATACCTCTTATTCATGAAAAATTTAATATTTTAAGCAGATCTGTCAATCTAATTTCTATTGGAGAATCCCAATTAGAAATGAAAATAAAAGACCTAATAAATAAGGATTCTGATATTATGATTGCGACCTTTGCTAAAGAAGGGGAGGTTGAAATTAAAATAATTGGAAAAGGAAAAAATAAAGATGTTATTGAAGAAAAAATCAATAATATAATCAAAATATTAGACAATAGATTTCATGAATATATCTATGGTTTTGATAACGTACCCATAGAAGCTGTAGTATTTGAAATGCTTAAGAAAAAAAATTATAAAATAGGTTTTTGTGAATCCTGTACTGGTGGTCTAATAAGTAGTCGTTTCAGCCGTATACCTGGTGTATCCCAAGTATTTGATAGGAGTATTATTACCTACAGTAACAACGCTAAGATGGAAGAAGTTGGAGTAAAATCTAGTACATTAGAAAATTACACTGCAGTCAGTGAAGAAACTGCCATAGAAATGGCTAAAGGATTGCTCACTAGAAATAACTTAAGCTTAACATTATCTGTAACTGGAATAGCTGGTCCTGATGGAGGAACTGAAGAAAAACCAGTGGGGTTAGTATATTTATGTATTGCTACTAAAGATACAACTATTCCCATTAAATGCAATTTTAATGGAAATAGAGAGTCTATACAAAATAAAGTAGCCACAAGGGCTTTTTTTGAATTAAGGAACTTTTTATTAAATTAATGATTGACTTAATTCTAAATATGTTGTAATATATATTTAGAACTAACGTTCGAAAATTGAAAGGGGTGAATCCAGTTAAACTGGGATACTTATGATCGATAATATTGAGAAGAAAAAAGCTTTAGATTTAACCTTAAGTCAAATTGAAAAACAATTTGGAAAAGGTTCTATTATGCGTCTAGGTGAAAATGCAAAATTAAATATCGACGTAATACCAACTGGCTCCTTAGATCTTGATATTGCCTTAGGAATTGGTGGAATACCACGTGGTAGAATAATTGAGATATTTGGTCCAGAATCCTCAGGTAAAACTACCGTATCACTTCATATAATTGCAGAATCTCAAAAGCTAGGCGGCATTGCAGCTTTTATAGATGCGGAGCATGCTTTAGATCCTGGATATGCAAAAAAATTAGGTGTAGATATAGAAAATCTAGTAATATCTCAACCAGATACAGGGGAACAGGCTTTGGAAATAGCTGAAGCTCTAGTACGAAGTGGTGCAATAGATATTGTTGTTGTTGACTCTGTAGCTGCACTTGTACCTAAAGCAGAAATAGAGGGAGAAATGGGTGATAGTCATATTGGACTTCAAGCTAGACTTATGTCTCAAGCTCTTAGAAAATTAGCGGGTACAATTAGTAAGTCTAATTCTACTGTAGTTTTCATCAATCAACTTAGAGAAAAAGTAGGAGTTATGTTTGGTAGCCCTGAAACAACAACAGGTGGTAGAGCATTGAAATTCTATGCTAGTATACGATTAGATGTTAGAAGAATTGACTCAATAAAACAAGGTGATGAAATTATTGGAAATAGAACTAGAATAAAAGTTGTTAAAAATAAATTAGCACCACCTTTTAAACAAGCAGAATTTGATATCATGTATGGTACAGGTATATCAAAAGAAGGTAATATCTTAGATTCTGGTGTAGCTGCGAATGTTATCAACAAATCTGGTTCTTGGTATAGCTATAACGAACATAAACTTGGTCAAGGTCGAGAAAATGCTAAGGATTTCTTGAAGGAAAATCCTGATGTATCATTAGAGATTGAAAATAAGGTTCGTGCACAATTTGGTTTAACTGAAGACAATACTAACTCCATGGATATAGTCGAAAATTCTGAGGAGAAAGATAAATAGAAAAACATAAACCTCCTTTAATAGGAGGTTTATTTGTGAGGTGTTATATTTGAAGTTATTAT
>CAYMGW010000350.1:0-2761 GCA_964390085.1 uncultured Tissierella sp. | reverse complement strand
CAATAAAGGTATTTTGGAGAATACTTATTTGATAGGCAATAACATTGGCTACATACAAAATAAATTTAAGCACTAAAATGGATAATCATTTAAATAAATATTATTATGATCTCTGTGGAAAAAACAATTATTGACTTAGAGAAAAGCACTGATGCAGATAGCTTTGAACATGAAAATCTCATTTATTATGAAGAGTTTAAATTGGTAGAAGAATGGATTAAAAATCAGCTAAATAGACCACAGGATAATGATAAGTATAGTTTCCAGCGGCAAAATAATGCTATATCTGTATTTGGCCGTCGAGGATGTGGTAAAACAACCTTTCTTTTAACTCTTAAGTCAACTTTCGATAAAAACAATGACATTCAGAATCTTGGCATCCTTGATCCAACATTAATTGAGGAAAAAGGACACATATTCCTTACTATTTTATCTCTTATAAAAGATAGTGCAGAAGAAGAAATACGTAAACAAGAAGAATGTATATGTAGAGATAGGCCAGAGTGTGGTATCCGTGCAACTTTTGAACAAAAACTCAAAAAATTAGCTAGAGGAATTCCTTCATTGGACCATATCGGAAAATCTCTAGAAGAAGAGAATTGGCAAGATCCTAAGTATATACTAGATAAGGGTTTACAAAATGTATCCGCCTCACGAACTCTTGAAAAAGATTTTAGCGAATTTGTCCGATATACATTAAAACACATTTTCTTTAAAAAAGCATTTTTAATATTTCTAGATGATATCGACATCGATTTTTCCAAAGGCTGGCCTGTACTTGAAACGATTCGTAAATATTTTACATTCCCAGAAATAATCGTTATTATTAGTGGGGATGAACGCCTTTTCTCTAAAAGTGTACGAAAAAAACAATGGGGTAATTTTGGCAAAGCTCTCTTAAAAAACGAAGGAGAAGTATTACACAAAATGGAGGAGTATAATAACCTTGTAACTGAAATGGAAAGCCAATACCTGCAGAAAGTACTCAAACCTAAATATCAAATACATTTACGTCCTCTATCTGAATTAAATATTGGTAAGAATAATCGGGTAGATAATATTTTCATTCAAGAAGACAGTTCGGAATATCAAATCATAAATATATACAAAAATATATTAAAACAATTGGGGGTAAAGAATGCTTATCAGCAGGAAACCTATATTGATTTTCTTCTATCAATGCCACTTCGCTCTCAGGTACAATTTCTAATTGGCGTCTGGCCTCAAGAGAAAGGAAAAAGCAATTATAATAATGATAGCATCAGCAGTATATTCAATATATTTATTGCAGACCTCGCAGAAAAAAAAGTAAATTATCATCTACTTCGAAATAATCCTTATCTTATCAACTCGTTAGCATTACAATTTCTACTTAAAGAAGATAAGTTATTTGATGGGTATCAAATGCAGCCTATCAGTCTTGATTACAGTTTTAATGCTTGTGCATTTGTTTTTACCCTCTTTTTCAATAAAAGAACAGCGACAACTCCTTTTATCATTTTTGACTATATGATTCGAATAGGATTAATTAGAAATCTATACGTACAAATTCAAGATAGGAAAGAAAAAGAATCAGAGAAAGCAGATTATTCAATAAATGAATTTATACAAATTTGTGGGCTTTATACTGATAAGATATCGAGAAACATCACTTCATTAATTGGTTCCTACTTGCATGGAATTGATTTGGGCATAAAAGTTAATGAAAAAATTAACAAAGGTGTTTGCGAAATAGAATCACCCTATTCAACAGTACTAGGGTCTTATACTGATAGTGCCGGAAAAATTGATTTTCAATTGAAAAGTAGTAACGCGAGCTTTTCAAAATGTATAATTGCTTATATACCTGCAGCTATGGCACGTCATTTTAATCAGGGCGGACAATCTTTTTATTCTATTTATAATTTAATTGCAGTATTATGTGAATTGGTAAGAAGAGACCCTAATGACATCAAGGATACTTTGAATGAACTGTCTCAATATAGAGCCTATTTTACGCCCCAATACGGTTCAGCTAAAAGAGCATCTACTAATGATGAGCAAGGGCAGGAAATTGACTTATATAAAGGAACAAAAAATGACTATGATGATCTTTTCTTTAAGAAAATGGAAGTTTGGGCAAATGAAATAACATCAAAAACAAAGCCATTTTCGATTCACTTACTGGGAAAAATTTCTACTCGCATGTACTATGCCTTTCCCGATCAAAATGAGTTTAATAATCTTGGAGAGGCTTTTCATCAGTTCATCATTATTCTTCTTAATTCTATATTTGTTGAAGAAATTATTGAAAATAATCTTGAAAAAGAGATATTAATTAACCGAGATAATCCAAAATCTACAAGCAACATATTTGAGGAAAATATCCTTAAATTTAGACCATCAAATTATTCTAAAAATAAAGCAAAACATAATTATCTTAATAAGATTTCTGATTTGTCATTATTCAAAATATTTGCAGAATGTCCATTGATTCAAGCATATATAAATATGGATTCTTTGTTCAATGAACGTGATAATAGAAAATATGCTGAGGGAGAACAGGTATACATCAAAAAAAATATTTTCGGAAACGATTATACTAGCTTTCCTAATATTTATGAGATCCTTTCAAACGTAAATTTAAAAGGTAAAAAGGTATCAACGCAAGATAAAAAAACATCGAGTGAACAACAGAAAACTTCAACCAACACTCCTTTTAAAGTTAGAATAGGACAAACTGAAATTCGGAATATGATTGAACGTTTCATTAAAGATGGAC
>CAYMGW010000349.1:0-2765 GCA_964390085.1 uncultured Tissierella sp. | reverse complement strand
GGGCAGAAATAGGCTCATCACATACAATAAACTTTGGGTTTAAAGCTAATGCCCTAGCAATGCCTATTCTTTGTCTTTGTCCACCAGAGAACTCGTGAGGGAAGCGCATAGCATGCTCTTCATTTAACCCTACTAATTCCAACAATTCTATTACTCTTTCTCTACGTTCTTCTTTATTTTTATAGGCATGATGTATATCCAATGGCTCTGCAACTATTTCTTCTACGGTCATCCTTGGATTTAGAGAAGCATAGGGGTCTTGAAATATCATTTGAAAATTTCTTCTAACCTCTTGCATTTCACGTCTAGGAAGTTCATAGATATTTTGACCATTAAATATTAATTCTCCATCTGTAGGGTCATAAAGCCTAATTATGGTTCTACCAGCAGTAGATTTACCACATCCAGATTCTCCAACGAGACCAAAGGTTTCTCCCGGATATATATCAAAGCTAATGCCGTCTACAGCCTTTAGCATTCCTTTTCCTACATCAAAATGTTTCTTAATATTTCTTGCAGATATTAATGGTTCTACCATTATGCTTCACTCCCTTCTAGAGATTTTGCCATAGGATGGTTCAGCCAACAGCGACTTTGGTGAGTAGTGCTATGATTATCAAACTCAGGCATATGCTCTTTACAAACCTTCATTGCATAATCACATCTATCATAGAAGGAGCAACCCTTAGGTGGTATATATAAATCTGGTGGAGTTCCGTCGATTGAATGAAGAGGCTCATCCTTCTTCATATCCAAACGTGGAACTGAAGCTAATAGCTTTCTAGTATAAGGATGTTTAGGAGCTTTAAATATTTCGTAAGTAGCACCTTCTTCTACAATTTGCCCTGCATACATGACGATTACTTTATCACTCATATCTGCTACAATACCTAAATCATGGGTAATTAATATAATAGACATATCTAATTTCTTTTGTATATCCTTCATAAGTTCCAAAATCTGAGCTTGTACTGTAACATCAAGGGCAGTAGTAGGCTCGTCAGCTATAAGTAGCTTAGGAGCAGATACCATTGCAAGGGCTATCATTACCCTTTGTCTCATACCACCAGAGAACTCATGGGGATATTGGTTAACTCTTTTCTCTGGTTGAGGTACAGCTACTAAGTTTAACATTTCAATAGCCTTTTTCTTAGCTTCTGTAATTGATAGTTTTTGATGTTTTACAAGACCTTCGACAATCTGTTTTCCAATTCTCATAGTTGGGTTTAGAGAGGTCATAGGGTCTTGGAATACCATGGAGATTTCATTGCCACGAATATGTTGCATTTCTTTTTCAGTTTTATTTAAAAGATTTTCACCATTAAATATTATTTCTCCATTTTTAAAGAAAGCAGGTGGCATAGGAAGTAGCTGCATTATAGAATTGGCAGTAACAGATGTGCCACAACCAGATTCTCCAACGATAGCTACAGTCTGAGATTTACCTACATCAAAGCGAATATTACGAACGGCCTCAACCTCTCCAAAGAAAGTCTTAAATGATACAGATAAATTTTTAACTTCTAATAGTTTTTCCATTTTTCCACCTCTCTATTTACGTAATCTTGGGTCTAATGCGTCACGAAGGCCATCTCCTAGTACGTTAAAAGCAAACATAATAAGAGAAATAAATATTGCCGGTATAATTATTTGATAAGCATTTCCTACTGCAAGGCCTGCTAATCCATCATTAGCCAAGGAACCAAGGCTTGATTTTGGTGCTTGAAGACCTAGACCTAAAAAGCTAAGAGTTGCTTCTGCAAATATTGCTCTAGGAATAGTAAGGGTTACATTTACTAAAATAGGAGCTAAAGTATTTGGAATTATATGTTTTTTTAGTATCCATCCTTTTGATGCTCCTAGAGACTCAGAAGCTAAGGAGTATTCTGATTCCTTAAGTTGTAGTACTTGCCCACGGACTAAAATTGCCATAGGCACCCAGTCTGTAAGGGTCATGGCTAATATTAGTATAAATAAAGATGTACCAGAGCCTTCAGAAGAGAATACAACTGATAATAGAATTACTATGAGTAAATATGGAATACTATAAATAACTTCTGCAATACGCATCATAATAGCATCTACACGTCTCGTAGCTATACCAGAGATTCCTCCATATAATACACCAATAGTAAAGTCAATAGCAGCAGCTAGTATTCCAATTATTAGAGAATATCTAGCTCCATACCAAACTCTTGTAAATTGATCACGTCCAAGCTCATCGGTACCAAACAGATGGGTACTATTTGGATGTAGGTTAATTTTACTATAGTCCTGCTCGTAATAGCTATATCCATTAATATATGGGCCTACAATGGACATAAAAATCATAAGTAATATTATTATAAGGCCTACCATAGCTAATTTGTTTTGCTTTAATCTGCGCCAAACATCTGGCCAATATTTTATACTGGGACGCCTAATTCTTTCTGCATTTCTATCTTCATGAGATGCAGGAAGGAACATATCTGGAGTTAAGTTTTTAGTTAAATTAGTTTGAGTTTCCATTAGCGGCCCTCCTTTGTAAGTTTGATACGTGGATCAATAAACATATATGCAATATCAACGAATAGAAGTAAAGCTATTAATATAATAGCATAGAAAATAGTTGTTCCCATTATAAGGGTATAATCTCTGTTGCTAATAGATTGAACAAAGAACTTTCCAAGACCTGGAATACCAAATATCTTTTCGATAACAAAACTACCTACTAAAAGATTAGATATTAGAGTTCCAAGAACAGATATAATGGGAAGTATTGCATT
>CAYMGW010000348.1:0-2779 GCA_964390085.1 uncultured Tissierella sp. | reverse complement strand
TATGTAAATCTTCTATTTTAAAAATATAAGAGATAGCAGCTAAAACACCCATTCTATAATATAGCCTTTGAATTTCCAACTCTGATTTACATGACTTATTATGAACAAATTCTTGCCAATGATACTCTCCTTTATCTAATACTTCAATATTGGCAAGCTTTAAGGATGGCTCCTTTGAATTGAACCAATTGATAAAATCTCTCCAGTATATGTCTATCTTACCCGGTCGAGGCTTATAAATTATTCTTCTACCATCTTTTTCAATTATACAAATAGATTTTAATCCTCTATGATAATCCGAAACTCCATATCTTATATGACAATCTGTTATGTCTTCTATATTGAATCCAAACTTTTCATGGATTTCTTCTTTATCTTTTTCAACTCTAATATTTAGATTATTATAATTTGTTATATGATTATGGAGAATACTATCTAATCTTAGCTTAAGCAGGGGATACATTTTGTTGACTAAATCATGAAATTCCTCTGTAGATGAATAATTATCGAAATACTCATATCTGTCTTCCACAGAATTCCCTTTTAATAAATTTTCTTTTTTTAAAGCAAAAAACAGGATTAATAATGTTTTTATAGAATTAGAAAGGATTTCATTTAATAAGTAATCATAGAATTCTACATTAAAATTCTCCTTATTCTGTCCTTCCAAATATTTATCTAAATAGCTTCTTACATAGCCTTCAAATTGAATTCTTTTGCATTTATCCAATATTCTCACCTATTTCTACCCATGAATTATTTAGTAATTTTATATTCAACAAATCAATTATATAATTTTAAAATCTTAAAGTCAGCTAACTTTTGTCCAAAAATTTTAAATAATCACAATGCCTCAAAATGAAAGACCTATTATTTGTAGAAAAAAACAGCCCTCCTATGTAATCACATTAAAGAACTGTCCCCTTATGTCATTTATAATTCAACTTCTTTATATACTTAAATCCATCATCTATTGATATAATACTTATACTGCCATTGTCTACTTTAAATTTAAAGAAATACTCAGGATTATCAAATATCCATGATAAAGCCAAGCGAATAACACAATCATGAGTAACTAATAATATATTCTCATCATATTTAGATATTTCTTCTAAAAATTCTCCTACTCTTTTATATACATCTAACAAGCTTTCTCCTGTTGGAATTATATAGCTTTGAGTATCATCTAACCAAGCTTTAGTTTCATCAGGATAAATCTTTGATATCTCTTCAAAGGTTTTTCCAGTAAAGATTCCAAAATTGATTTCCCTGATTTTTATTTCTTCTATACCTGTTAGCCCCAAGGTCCCTAAAGTTTCTACTGTTCTTCTTAGAGGACTGTAGTATACCCTATCATATTTGAACTTTTTTAATAGTTCTTTAGTTTCTTTTATCTGTTCTATTCCCTTCGCTGTAAGGCTAGTATCATCTCTACTAAAGATTCTCTGTATATTGTCCTCGGACTCTCCATGGCGTATCATAATTATATCCATAGCATCACACCCCAAAAGCTAAGTAAAGAAATAACATCTCCTAATTCTATAATTGCACCATATACATCTCCAGTCAATCCATCTATTTTTTTATAAGCTACATGAGATATATATTCTCCTGCTAAAAATGTAATAAATAATGGAATCAAATACCTTATATCTAATAATGCCAAAATAGCTATATAAATGATTCCACTTGCAATCATTAAACTCTTAGGATTACTTTTATGAAATAGCTCACCTAATCCACCAGGCCTTGCATTCTTTTTATAGGATATTATTCTAGCCACTACCAATCTACTATTTGCAAAGGATAGGATTATAGCTAATGGTAAACTTTGGGTACTATAGAGCAATATAAATTTAAATAGAATCATAAGAACTATACTAAGGACTCCAAAGGCTCCAATTCTGCTGTCCTTCATTATTTCTAGTGTTCTCTCTTTATCTCTATGGGATAAAAAACCATCGAAGGTATCTGAAAGGCCATCTAAATGTAGCCCACCTGTTCCTATTATGGTAGCTAACAATGCTAGAAAAGAAGCTATGAGTTTACTATAAGGAGAGATTAAATAGTAAATCAAGCCTCCCAAGGCTCCTATAATTCCTCCTACTAATGGGAGAAAGAATATACTGTATCTAATATTTTTCTCACTAAAATCTACATTAATATTAATAGGTATATGAGAAAAAAATTGTAAAGAAAGTATAAGCCCTTTTATCATTTTATTTTCACTGGTATGCCACAACATACCAAATAAACCTCATCTGTTAGTGAAGCAATTCTTTGGTTTACCCTTCCTTGAATATCTCTAAATACCCTAGATACATGATGCTCTGGGACTATAGAGTCTCCTACCTCATTTGTTACTAATACTAAATTATAGTTTTTTAATCTAATCTCATTAATTAATCAATCTCTAGAATTATTGTATTTTCTATTTCCCTTTGTATATTATAATCTATATATTCTATATCCTTTGATATATCAAACATTATATTTGATGTAAGAACAGTAACACAATCAAGTAGATAGTTTTTTTCTTCACCTATTGATTTATGAAGGTCATAGTTTCCCTCATAAGTTCTCCATTCCTTTGGCCTAGATTCCTGATGAAGTTTTACCCTTTCTCCCATTTCAGCATCTGTGATTTTAGACGTAGCTATATATACTACATCTTCTCTATTTATATATAGACTTTCTGCAAATCTACTTTTCCCAGAACGAGCTCCACCTGTGACTAATGTAATCATTCTATCACGACCTTTTATTCTTCTCTTAT
>CAYMGW010000347.1:0-2783 GCA_964390085.1 uncultured Tissierella sp. | reverse complement strand
TAAAGCTATATTATTATATATTGTATCTTCAAATAGAAATACATCCTGATATATAAAAGAAACCTTATCATTTAGACTAGATTCTTTAATATCCCTATAGTCTATGCCATCTACAGTTATTTCACCTCTATAATCATCATAAATCATTGATAACAGCTTAATCAATGTAGATTTACCTGCTCCACTTGCCCCTTTAAGCAAGTATTTTTTACCTTTTTCAATTTTTAAAGATACATTTTTAAAGATTTCTTTTCCATCATATTCAAAATATAGATTTTTAACTTCAATTTCATCTTTAAATATAAAATCCTTTTCTTTTTGTATATAAACTGAATCCTCTCCATTGCTCTTTGTAATCTTGTCATATATTTTAGCTGATGATTTCAATTGATTAAAAAGAGGCAAAATAGAAGTAATATTCCATATGCACCCATTTGATAATTGCACCATATAAGTTATTTTAGTTAAAGATACTCCTTTACCTATTAAAGTAGATAAATAGACTATAGAACCTATTAAAAATCCAAATCCCAAGAATTCCATAATTCTTCTTTGACCGTCAGTATATATATTAAACTCAAATTTTTTTCTTTCAAGACCTGTAATAGATTTCATTGCTTTAGAAAGGAATTGATTTTCTATACTATTTAGTTTTAATATCTCCAATCCATTAAAGGTATTCGACATGTCTACAGCGAAGTTTTCATTATATTCAGATACTTCTTCCTGAAGCTTAACTGTCTTCTTTTCAAAACTATTGCTAATAAAAAATAATATTATTGAAATTATAAAAGCACCTATGGCAAATTTTATATCTAAAAAAGCTATTATAGTAAGTGATACTACATATACTCCACCACGGAATATTACATTAATCAATTGTAAGAAGAAATTGCTTTCAAATATATTAATATCATTAATTAGATTAGAAATATAACTATCTTTGGATTTCTTGCTAAACTCTTTGTAGGGTGAATTTAATATCTTATCAAAGGCTAAAAGCCTTACATCTAGTAACGTATCCCTCATGAAGGATATCCTCATAAATCTAGATATTATATACATTATGGCTCCTAGTATTGTTACTCCTAATGAAATCAAGCATACCCTCATAAAATTTTCCATTGTTCCAACTTGAATACTGCCTATAACCATTGACATAGCTAAATTTACTAATGTATTGTCTAATACTGGTATAAAACAGGCCAGTATATAGAGTATAAACCTTGATTTTCGTTTAAGTAAAAGCTCTTTCATGGAATCCCCCCGTTTTGATCAATTGACAATGAACAATTGACAATTATTTTAAAATATAACATTTCAGCCCTTAATGATAGAATAGTATTATTTGTTAAAAATGTCAATAGCTGTATTAACATTTTTAATTTATATTTTAAATTTATTAATTTCTATATTAAATATATTAATATCTTTATTACTTCTCTTACATAGAAATTTTTACCTTAGTATTAATTATTTTTTTGATAATACTATATATTAAAATTGGAGGTAATTAATATGAATAATAAAGAAAAGCTTAATCAACCTTATTATACTAAGCCTGTTGATAGAGCACAGTCTAATTTATCAAATAAATCAGAAGACTTGGATAAGGATAATCTTTATCAAAATAGTGAAGCTTTTCCTCCTAGAGGAAGCTTTATAAATATACCAGAAGATGTATTGTTTGGACCTAATGCAAAATCATTGGATAATATAATTGAAGATAAAAACAAAACCATTGGTTCAGATTTATATAAAGAAACAAAAAATGAAAAGTAGAGACTTTTAAAAACTAGTCTCTACTTTCATTTCGATATATATATCTTTTAATCTTTTTAATTGTCGATTATTATTTTATCTTCCTACTTCCTGGTTTTACTATTGGTAGTCCCTCTTTGCATAGTGGACATTCTTCTACATCATAAGTCTTTATTTCTAGTTTCGTTCCACCATAAACAGGGTATTTTATATTGCCAGTTGATCTATCAGCTATACAAGCTATACCAACTACTATTCCACCATATTCTTCCACTACTCTAATAGCTTCATAAGAGGATTTCCCTGTAGTAACTACATCTTCAGCTATAAGTACCTTTTGTCCTTTTTCAATATGAAAACCTCTTTTTAGCTTCATTTCTCCTTCTTCTCTTTCAGTAAATATTGCAGGCTTACCTAATTGACGACCTAGCTCGTAAGCTACTATAATTCCTCCCATTGCTGGCCCTACAACTATATCAATATCTAGCTTCTTAACCTTTTCTACTATAAAAGATATGGCTTCTGCTGCCCTATCTGGATATTGTAATAGCTTTGCACATTGTACATATCCATCACTATGTTTCCCTGATGATAATAAGAAATGTCCTTCAAGTAATGCATTTGATTCTTTAAGTAAATCGATTATCATGCCCTTTCCTCCTTCTTTTATGTTTTAATCTTTTCATTGCCAATTGTCAATTGTACATTGTCAATTATCTATATTATTCCTCTTATCTCTTCCAATGATTCAATTCCTTCTCTATCCATAAATTTTTCAATTTCCTTGACTATATCCATGGAAATATCTGGCTTAATAAAATTAGCACTTCCTATTTGAATAGCTGTGGCTCCTGCCATAATAAACTCTATGGCATCCTCTGCCCTTGTTATTCCACCTATGCCTATTATAGGCACATCTACAACTTGATTTACTTCATATACCATTCTTAAAGCTATTGGTTTGATACATGGTCCTGATAGACCTGCAGTTATATTGTTAAATATAGGCTTTTTCTTATAAA
>CAYMGW010000346.1:0-2792 GCA_964390085.1 uncultured Tissierella sp. | reverse complement strand
TTGGGTTTGTCCTGTTTGTGGCGCTGATAAAGATCAATTCTCAAAAGAATAATATTACTTATGAAAGACCAGATAAACTGAAGGGCTTAAAGTTCCCTTAGTGAATCTGGTCTTTTATTATTCTAATATATTCTCAAATACTCTCCAAGTTTCCTCTACATTTATCTTCTTTTCCGAAGAATAAGGTATTATAAGATTTGTATCTTTTATATCTAGCTTATTCTTTATTACTTTTATATATTTTTGCCAACTACCTTTGGAGAGCTTATCTGCTTTAGTGGCTACAACTATGCCAGTATATCCAAAGGACTTGATCCACTGATACATCATTAAATCTTGGTCAGTTGGTTCATGTCGCATATCTACAATTAATATTACCTCTTTCAAGTTTTTTCTGTCTGTCAGGTATCTCTCTATTATTTCTCCCCATTTTTCCTTTTCTGCCTTAGAGGCTATGGCATAGCCATAGCCTGGAAGGTCTACAAATCTAAAGCTATCATTGATAATATAGAAATTAATTGTCCTTGTTTTACCAGGTTTACTAGATGTTCTAGCTAAGTTTTTTTTATTGAGCATAGAATTTATAAAAGATGATTTACCAACATTTGATCTTCCTGCAAAAGCTATTTCCGGAAGTTCATCCTGTGGGTATTGTTTAGGTCCTACTGCAATAGCATGTAGCTCAGATTTAGTTATTTTCATCTTTATGAGTCCCCCTGAGCAATGCATGCTCCAATACTTCATCCATGGATTTCACTAGAACAAAGGTCATTTTCTTTCTAATCTTATCTGGTATTTCTTCTAAATCTTTTTCATTTTCAATAGGTAATAATACCTTCTTTATCCCCATTCTATTTGCAGCCAATACCTTCTCTTTAATTCCTCCTACAGGTAAAACTCTACCTCTTAGGGTTATCTCTCCAGTCATGGCAATTTCTCTCTTAATAGGGGTGTTGGATAATGCGGAAATAACAGCTGTAGCAATAGTTATACCTGCTGATGGACCATCCTTAGGTATAGCCCCTTCTGGTACATGGATATGAATATCCATTTCCTTGTAAAAATCAGATTCTATGCCTAATATATCAGAATTAGCTCTAATATAACTAATACCAGCCATAGCTGATTCCTTCATGACTTCACCTAATTTTCCAGTTAATTGAGTTTTACCAGTTCCTTTCATAGTATTGACTTCTACCGAAAGGGTCTCACCACCAACTGTTGTCCAAGCTAAGCCATTAGCCACACCAATTTGATTTTCTTCTCCCAAAGTATCATATCTATATTTCTCAATTCCTAAATAGTTTGATAGATTTCCACTATTTATTCTTACAGTCTTTAGGTTTTTCTCTACTATTTTCTTAGCTGCTTTTCTGCATATGTTTGCTATATTTCTTTCTAGGTTTCTAACTCCTGCCTCCCTAGTATAATTGTTGATTATACCTCTTATGGCAGATTCTGATATTATTAAAGTATTTTCCTTTAAGCCATGCTCCTTTAACTGTTTTGGTAATAAATGATTCATGGCAATTTGTAGCTTTTCTTCTTCTGTATAGCCCGATATTCTAATTACTTCCATCCTATCTAATAAAGGTGCTGGTATGGTAGCTGTAGTATTTGCTGTAGTTATAAATAACACCTTAGATAAGTCAAAGGGTACATCTAAATAATGATCTGTAAATGTAGTGTTTTGTTCTGGATCTAACACCTCTAGTAATGCACTAGAAGGGTCTCCTCTATAGTCGCTACTTAACTTATCAATTTCATCAAATAAAAACACTGGATTTTTAGCTCCTGCCTTTTTCATAGAATTAATTATACTTCCTGGCATAGAGCCTATATAGGTTCTTCTATGTCCTCTTATTTCTGCCTCGTCTCTTACTCCACCTAAGGACATTCTAACAAACTTTCTATTAAGGGATTTAGCTATTGATTTTGCAATAGATGTTTTACCAACTCCAGGAGGTCCTACTAAACAGATTATAGGTCCTTTCATACTGTTGGTTAACTTTCTAATTGCTATAAATTCTAATATTCTTTCCTTTACATCTTTAAGCCCATAATGGTCTTCATTTAATATATCCCTTGACTTTTTAATATCTATCTTATCTTTTGTTTCTTTATCCCAAGGCAAATCTATAATCCAATCTAAATATGTTCTAATGACTCCTGTTTCAGGTGAATGAGGTGATAGTTTTAGAAGTCTTTCTACTTCCTTCATAGCCTTTTCTTTTACTTCCTTAGGCATTTTTATTTTATTTATCTTTTCCTCATATTCCTCTACTTCTGCCATTGCATCGTCATCTTGCCCTAATTCTTTTTGGATGGCTTTTATTTGCTCTTTAAGGTAATACTCTTTTTGAACTTTATTTATTTGTTTCTTTACTCTTTGGTTTATTTTATCTTCTATTTTTAATACTTCTATTTCCTCTTGTAAGATTATATGAAGCAATTCTAATCTTTCATAAAAATCAAAGGTTTCTAGAATCCTTTGATTATCCTCTATTTTTAAATATATATATGATACGATAACATCTGCCAACCTACCCGGGTCCTCAATATCCGTTATAGTAATTAAAACATCAGAAGAAAGTCTATCGTTGAAAGAAAGATATTCTTCAAAATCGTTTATTACTAGTCTCATAGCTGCCTCTAGATTCATATCTTTTTCTATGTCTTCTTCCTCATAGGATAATTCTTCAACATCAGCTACGAAATATGGTTCTTCTTGAACTATTTTAACTACTCTGCCTCTATTCATACCCTCTACTAATACTCTAATACTTCCACCA
>CAYMGW010000345.1:0-2832 GCA_964390085.1 uncultured Tissierella sp. | reverse complement strand
ACTTTGAAGTAAGCCTTCCAGATGTAGGCGTTAAATCAGGAACACATTCTAGATAAGCAAATTTGGATTCTAGGTCCTCTATAAAAACTTCCAATTCTAACTTCTTATCTTCTAAAACTTCTGTCAATATATTCATTTCTGCTTTAGGGTCTAAATCTCTAAAAGAAATATTCCGGTTTATATTTCCACCTCTAGAAGGACTATTTATATCAGCCATTCTTTCTAGTTTTCTTTGTAATTCATCAATTTCTAGGAGTTTGTTTTCTACCTGTACTGCCTTTTCTTGTAGCTGCTTATTTTGAGATTTAAGATTGGTTAATTCTAGGTCTTTTTTTCTACTTTCTTCTTCTAACTTGCTGATAATAGATGTTTTGTTATTAGACTCTTGTTTTAAACTTAGATGATATGTAGTAGTTTTACTAAAAAATAAAAATAAAGATATACTGCAAAACAAAAGGGAGTATAGAGTAGCTTTAGGTAACCACCCCGGTATTACTAATTTTTTAACCCTTTTTGTATGAGGGACTATCATTATACAAATCTTTGAGTTATCCTTACTATTCATACTTTTCTCCTTTATCTTAGAAATATTAAATATATAAAGTATAGTATAAATATTTACTTGATATTAATTGTACCATATTTGGATAAAAATGGAAGTTAGAAATATTTTTTAAAATAAATTGGATTTTGTAACATAGGTTACCGAATTAGTTTTAAATCTTAGCTATAATGTGAAATGTAAGGTAAAGAAAACAAGGTGTAGAGAGCACCAATAATATAAAATAGGGGGTAAAAATTAATGAGTATGTTTTGTTATCAATGCCAAGAGGCAGCAGGAGGAAAAGGATGTACAAAGGTAGGTATGTGTGGTAAGACTGCAGATTTAGCAGCACTACAAGATTTAATGATTTATACATTAAAGGGTATTTCATTATTGGGTGTTAAGGCAGATGAAAAAGGAATTGAAACACCAGGATTAGATAGATTAATAATTGACGGATTATTCATGACAATTACTAATGCAAACTTTGATAAGGATAGGTTCCTTGCAAAGATTAAAGAAGCACTTAAGGTAAGAGATGAATTAAAGGCGATATTAATTGAAAAGGGCGTAGAATTAGGAGAATTAAAAGATGCATCAACATTTACTGTTAATTCCGATGATGAAATAGTATTTAAATCAACAAGTGAAAAGGTTGGAGTATTGGCAACAGAAAATGAAGATGTAAGATCACTAAGAGAATTAATAACTTATGGTCTAAAGGGAATGGCAGCATATGCAGAACATGCTATGAACCTTGGCTATAAAGATAAAGAAATCTCAAAATTTATAAGAAAAGCCTTAGCTGCTATTCAAGATGATAGCTTAACAGCAGATGAATTAGTAGCACTTACATTAGAAACAGGTAAATTTGGTGTTGATGTAATGGCGTTACTTGATAAAGCTAATACATCTACTTATGGAAATCCAGAAATTACAGAGGTTAATATAGGAGTAGGAAATAGACCAGGCATCTTAGTATCAGGTCATGACTTAAAAGATTTCGAAGAATTACTAGAGCAAACTAAAGATTCAGGAGTAGATATCTACACTCATGGGGAAATGTTACCAGCAAACTACTACCCAAAATTCAAACAATATAGTCATTTTGTAGGAAACTATGGAAATGCTTGGTGGAAACAAAAAGAAGAATTTGAGAAATTCAATGGAGTTATTCTATTTACTACAAACTGTATAGTACCACCAGCTGCATCCTATGCTGACAGAGTATATACAACAGGTTCATCAGGATATCCAGGATTTAAACATATTCCAGATAGAGTAAATAATCAGCCTAAAGATTTCTCAGAACTAATTGAGCATGCCAAGAGATTACCAGCTCCAACAGAAATTGAAAGGGGTAAAATCGTAGGTGGTTTTGCTCACGCACAAGTATTTGCATTAGCAGATAAAATTGTAGATGCAGTTAAATCAGGAGCTATAAAGAAATTTTTTGTAATGGCAGGTTGTGATGGAAGACAAGGAAGCAGAAACTATTATACTGATTTTGCAGCTGCACTTCCAAAGGATACTGTAATTCTTACAGCAGGCTGTGCAAAATATAAATATAATAAATTAAATCTAGGGGATATTGGTGGAATTCCAAGAGTATTAGATGCAGGACAATGTAATGATTCATATTCTTTAGCAGTTATAGCCCTTAAACTAAAAGAAATATTTGAATTAAATGACATAAATGAATTACCAATAGCATATAATATAGCTTGGTATGAGCAAAAGGCAGTAATAGTATTACTTGCACTATTACACCTAGGAGTAAAGAATATTCACTTAGGACCTACATTACCAGCATTCCTTTCACCAAATGTAGCTAAAGTATTAGTGGATACCTTTGGAATTGGAACAATATCTAAAGTAGAAGATGATATAAAAATGTTTATGGGGGCATAAAACTCCCATTGACTTCATTGTAATACTATGATAAAATAAATGAAATTAAGATAAATCTAATGCGTAGAAAGAGTAGTTAAACTATTATGGTTTTAGAGAGTTGGCGTCGGTGAAAGTCCAATACCAGAGGTTTAATGAATGGGTCTACAAGGAGTTTGGTGAAATGATTTTTATCAGAGTATCTAATACCGGGGGTTTCCCGTTATAGAAACAGGATATCTAGCAATGCTACGTATCTGTTGAGGGAGATTATCTAATAGATAGTCTAATTAAGGTGGTACCGCGAAATAATAGTCTTTCGTCCTTTTCAAGGATGAAGGACTTTTTTATGACCTAACACAGCGAACGATAGTGAGCTGATGTAGGTCAAACGCAAC
>CAYMGW010000344.1:0-2848 GCA_964390085.1 uncultured Tissierella sp. | reverse complement strand
CCAACTAAAAATCCAATGGCTCTATCTTTACCATTTTTATAATCAATGATGGATTGTTGATTTTCATCTAGCACTTTTGCTACTATTTCTTTTAGTGCTCCTTCATCACTGATTTGAACTAATCCTTGCTCTTTAACTATTGATTCTGGATCTTTTCCTGTATCGAAAACTTCTTTTAATACTTTTTTACCAGTATTATTGTTAATCTTACCATCTTTTACTATTGATATTAATTGTGCTAAAGCTTTAGGAGTTAAACAGGTTTCTTGTATTTCCAATTCTTCATCTTTTAACCTTCTTAAAACATCCCCCATAATCCAATTGCTAACTAAATTAGGATCATTTATATATTTTATAGTTTCTTCAAAGAAAAAAGCTAATTCTTTAGATGCCGTTAATACTCCTGCATCGTATTCTGGAAGATTATATTCTTTTATAAATCTTTCCTTCTTATCATGAGGTAATTCTGGAAGAGCGTTTTTTATTTCTTCTATCCATTCATCAGATAATTCAATTGGGGCAATATCTCCATCAGCTGCAAATCTATAATCTGCTACTCCGCCTTTTTCCCTCATAGTTATAGTTTCATTACTTATATCATCCCATCTTCTCGTTTCCCTTGCAGTATTCTTTCCTTCCTTAAGTAGTGCTATATGCCTTTGTTCCTCATATTCCATAGCTTTTACTGCACCTCTAAAGGAGTTTAGATTCTTAACTTCTGTAATATTAGTTTTAGCTCCAGTTTCAATGTCTACAACATTTATATTAATATCGCATCTAAGAGAACCTTCTTCCATTTTACAATCTGATACTTCAATATATTTTAATGTAGCTCTAAGTTTTTCAAGGAATAATCTAGCTTCCTCTGGAGTGCTCATATCAGGTTTTGTTACTATTTC
The DNA here is from genome assembly GCA_964390085.1 of uncultured Tissierella sp. Classification (GTDB taxonomy): domain Bacteria; phylum Bacillota; class Clostridia; order Tissierellales; family Tissierellaceae; genus Tissierella. The sequence continues at coordinate 1,949 of CAYMGW010000344.1, read as the reverse complement.
TATTAGAGGTACTCCTGCTCTATTATAGTCAATTAGGGTATCTTCTTTATCACTATGAATTTGTTTACCTGTATCCTCTTCTATATGAATTCTTTGTAAACGAACTTTTTTAGTTTCATTTTCTAACTCTATTTCTATATAACCATCTTCACATAAAGGTATATCATCCTGAGAGATTTGATACCCCTTAACTAAATCTGAATAAAAATAGTTTTTTCTATCCATTCTAGTCTTAGAATTTATCTTACAATTAAATGCAATTCCAGCTTTTACACCGTATTCTACAGCCGTTTTGTTTAGCACAGGTAATGCTCCTGGTAGACCAATACAAACTGGACAACAATAAGTATTAGCTTCACCACCGAAGGCATTTAGACAGCTACAGAACATCTTTGTTTTAGTAGCTAACTCAACATGAATTTCTAGCCCAATTATAGTTTTATAGCCCATTTCTTAGTCCTCCTTCAAATCCTAGCCCTGCCTTTATGATATTTGCTTCTTTATATTTATCACCAATTATTTGTAAACCAATAGGAAGTCCATCTACAGAACCACATGGTATACTCATTGCACAAAGTCCTGCAAGATTAATAGGGACAGTAAATAAATCTGCCATATACATGGATAAAGGATCTTCGATTTTTTCTCCAAGTTTAAATGGCAATACTGGAGATGTTGGGGATAAAATTACATCATAATTACTAAATGCCTTACTAAAATCTTTTATAATCAAAGTTCTTACCTTTAATGCTTTTTTATAATACTCTTCTGCATATCCCTTAGCTAATGAATAAGTTCCTAACATTATTCTTCTCTTAACCTCTTCTCCAAAGGCTTCAGTTCTTGAATTTATATACAATTCATCTAATGTACTATATTCTTTAGCCCTATATCCATATCTAACACCATCAAACCTAGCTAGATTTGAGCTAATTTCTGATGTTGATATAATATAATAAGCTGCAAGAGCATATTCTAAATTAGGTAAAGATATCTCATCTATTTCAGCACCTAAGGATTCAAATATTTTTATTGATTTAGTTATTTGTTCCTTAATACTGCTATCTATACCATTATTAAAAATTTCTTTAGGAAGTGCTACCTTCATTCCCTTTAAATAATCAGTATAATCTATTTCTTTTGAGAGACTATTGAATATTGTAGCTCCTTCTGAATTTTCAAAAGATGTAGAATCCTTTTCATCATAACCTACTATGGAAGAAAGCATAAGTACTGCATCAGAAACATCTCTTCCAAATGCACCTACTTGGTCTAAGGTATTTGCCATAGCAACAGTTCCATATCTAGATACCATACCATATGTAGGCTTGATACCTACAACATCACAGTAAGAAGCAGGTTGTCTAATTGAACCTCCTGTATCTGTACCCAAAGATAATGCCACTTCCCCAGCCTTTACTGCTGCTGCTGAACCACCAGAAGAGCCTCCTGGAACTCTCTCTAAATCAATAGGGTTTTTAGTAGCCCCAAAATAAGAGGTTTCCGTAGATGACCCCATAGCAAACTCATCCATATTAGTCTTACCCATAATTATTCCATCTGCTGATTTAATTTTTTCTACAACTGTTGCATTATATGGAGGAATAAAACTTTCTAACATCTTAGAACCACAAGTAGTTCTTAAATTTTTAGTCATTATATTATCCTTAATCCCTATAGGTATTCCACCTAATAATCCTATTTTTTCTCCATTTCTTATCTTTTCATCCACTCTGTCTGCAGATTTTAAAGCTTCTTCTTTATTTAAAGTGATGAAAGCATTGATATTTTTTTCCATTTCATCTATCTTATTAAAATGTGCTTCAACTAATTCTCTACTTGATATTTCTTTTTCATGTAGCTTTTTCTTCATTTCAAATGCTGATAATTTTGTGATATCCATTATCTCACCCCTTTTATTCCACTATCTTTAGTAATTTAAAATATCC
>CAYMGW010000343.1:0-2860 GCA_964390085.1 uncultured Tissierella sp. | reverse complement strand
CTAAGGGATAAATGTAGGTTCGATTCCTACTGGGGATACCATGAAAAAGCTACAATCGTTTATATAACGTGGTTGTGGCTTTTTTTATACTTAAAATATATTGGGTATTCGGATTTTAGTGGGGAAACACATTTTATTTAACTAATTATTATTTAGGTGCTATTTCGGATTATTGTGTGGAAGCAAAATAGAATTTTTGAAAGTAAAAAGGAGTAGCTTACATACAACAGCCCAATTGTTCTGCTATTTAAACACGTCGAATATGAATTAATTTCCAAATTTATTTACAAGAATAATATTCACAACTCTTGAAACTATACACTAATGTCGTTATAATTTATACTGTAAAACGACATTAATGTATAGTTTGTTCTATGTTTCTTATAAATTATTATGGAGGTGGATTCATGGCACCTAAAGTTAGTGAAGAATATAAAAGGGAGAGAAAAAAAGAAATAGTAGAAATAGCCAAGGAGGTTTTTATCAAGAAAGGGTTTGTTCACACCTCTATGCAAGATATTATGGACAAAGCTGGAATCTCGAGAGGTGCATTGTATAGTTACTTTAATAATATTGAAGACGTTTTTCTTGAAGTCTTAAAATATGATGACCAAAAAGACATTTCATATTTTGTGCTGTCTGATGAAGGTCCAATATGGCTACAATTAAAAAGCTGGGTTGAGGAACAGCGATTATATATTGAGAGAATTGATCAAACATTGCTCTATGCAAGGGCAGAATTCTTTTTGTCCTCTAATTACGCAAATGATAAAGGTGATTTTCCTTACATTTCTGAACGCTACAATGGGATTATTGAAGCTATAGAAGAAGTATTGAATGAAGGTAAGCGTAAAGGTGAATTCAGACCTCAACAATCTACTCGTTCTATTGCACGGTATCTTATATCATTTATAAACGGCTTAATGTTAGACACGTTTCAACTGGGACATGAACAAACAAAAGTAAAGGAACAATTATCTGTTTTTCTTTTCACTTTAGAAATATTAATTAATCCAAATTCTGCAAAAGAGGAGTGATTGTTATGTTGTTTGAATCATCAAGAGTGAGATTAAGAAAGATGACAGTGGAAGATACTGAACTTTATAACAAGTGGAGAAATGATTTGGAAGTTATGCATTCCACCAACCCATCTTTGGATGTTTATCCTATTGAAGAAACTAAAGAATTTGTTAGCCATGTTATTTTGGGATCACCTACAGCCAAAAGCTATATCATAGTTGAAAAAGGCAAGGAAATACCAATTGGCATTGTATCATTAATCAACATAGATTATAAGAATAGAAATGCTGAATGTATTATTGATATTGGGGAAAAGGATTATTGGGGAAAAGGCTATGGTTCTGAGGGGTTGAAATTACTGTTGGATTATGTTTTTTACGAAATGAACCTCCATCGAATTTCCCTTAAAGTATTTTCATTTAATGATAAAGCTATTCGTTTGTACACTAAAATCGGTTTTCAGGAGGAAGGAAATAGTAGACAAAGTCTATTTAGAAATGGTGAATGGCATGACATCATTCATATGGGAATTCTACAAAATGAATACTTGAGAAACAAGTAAAAGTATATAAAATTATCCCGCCATAATAGTGAGGAACTTCGTTTGAAGAATTAAGCACTTTATCAGAAAAAGGCATTACTTTAATCATCAGGTAATGCTTTTTGTTTATTGTCTAAAATGTTGCAAAAGGAAAATGAAAAAATGACAAAAATATGCTTAACCTACCAAGCCTTAAAATTATTGATATGCATGAGAGCGAACCTGATTATAGGTTCTTAGTTGAGAGTACTTTATCGCCTCCCACCTACTCTCCAAAGTGTGGTACTATTGCAAATTTATATAAGCATGGTAAAAAAATAGTTATTTTTTAATTTACCAATGCATGTAAAACGTGTCGGTATTTATGCCAATCGCCAAGGATATAAACCTCATAAGTCCCTAAATTGACTTGGAAAACTACCTATACATTTATTATAATGTAGAAAGTGATTGGAGGTAAGCCATGAGATGAAGAAGTTATACAAAAGAATTGAAAGAGGAAATATTAAGAGAGGTTAAAGAAGTAGGAAATGTTTCATTAGTCTCAAGGAGACATGGAATATCGAAGTCAACAATATTTACTTGGATTAAAGAATCCAACTATAAGGATGAGATTAAGGTTAAGCCAGGAAGAAAGGCTTGAGTTGAGGGAGAAAAAGGGTTGGAAAGTGAATTGGCAGGAGTAACAAAGGAGAATGATCAGCTAAAAAAACTTCTAGGAGAGAAAGACCTAGAGATTGCAATACTTAAAGACTTAATAAAAAAATCAAACCCTCAATTAAAGATAAAGTATAAATAGCTAAAAAATACATAGGCCAAGAATATAACGCAGTTTTTGTTCTAAAGGCGGTAAGCCTAAGGGGTATAGCTTAGACAAGGAAGACAAAAAGATATGCGATGAGCAGAACAAAGAGTTTATTATGGAGTCAATTGATGGTGCTGCTGCTGATTACGGCTATATTCATGGTGAGGATAAATTTTTCTGCCTGCTAAACCTTATCGGAATTTTTGATAGAAGAATAATTGATTATCCTATGGGATTCCACTGTAAAGCTAAAGGTTCGGCAGCATTACTTAGAAAATACCTAATACGCAGAAATTTATTTGAACAAGGAGCCGATAAGCTTGTAATAAGAACAGATAAGGGTCCTCAGTTTGTAAGTTATAAATTCAGCGAATGCTGTGAAGAGATTGAAATAGAGCATGAGAGAATACCAGTTAAAACGTCAAATAAAAATGCACAGATAGAATCATTTCATAGAATACTTGAGGATGATTGCTTAAAAAAGTATGAATTTC
>CAYMGW010000342.1:0-2864 GCA_964390085.1 uncultured Tissierella sp. | reverse complement strand
TAGAATGTTTAAGGAACAACTTAAGTGTCTCATAACTAAGGCAAATGGTATCAAAGATTCACAATTAGTATTAAAAAACGCAAATATAATAAATGTTTTCACTGGTGAGATAATCAAAGGAGATGTAGCTATTGACAATGGAATAATAGTAGGAATAGGAGAATATAAAGGTGAGAAGGAAATAGACTTAAAAGGAAAGTATTTATCTCCTGGTTTTATAGATAGTCATGTTCATATAGAATCATCCATGTCATCCCCTTCACAATTTGCTAGGGTAATAGTACCAAGAGGGGTAACTACTATAATAGCTGACCCTCATGAAATAGCAAATGTTAAAGGAATAGGTGGAATAAAATATATAATTGATGATAGCAAGAATGTTCCATTAGATGTTCATGTAATGCTGCCTAGTTGTGTACCAGCCACAAATTTTGAAAATGCAGGTGCTATATTAGAGGCAGAAAATTTAAGACAATTATTAGATGAGGAGACTGTAATAGGGCTAGGGGAGATGATGAATTATCCTGGAGTTATATCTACTGATGATAATATATTAGATAAATTAATTTTATTCAAGGATATGATAATAGACGGTCATGGACCTATGATTAGTGAAAAAGATTTAAATGCATATGTAGCTGCAGGGATAAAAACAGAGCATGAATGTTCTACTATAGAAGAAGTAGTAGATCGTGTTAGACTCGGCATGTATGTCCTTCTTAGAGAAGGTTCAGCAGCAAAAGATTTAAGAAATATAATCCATGCAGTAAATAAAGATAATTTAAGACGATTTTTACTTTGCACTGATGATAAACATCCTGATGATTTAATTAATGAGGGTAGTATAGATTTTAATATTAAACTAGCAATAAAATCTGGTATTGAACCAGTTGATGCCATCAGAATGGCTACATTAAATCCATCTGAATGTTATAGACTAAGATATAAGGGAGCTATAGCACCAGGATATGTAGCAGATTTAGTAGTAATCGATAATTTAGAGGATTTCAATATATTAAAGGTATTTAAGAATGGAAAAATAGTAGCAGAGAATAATAAAGCTTTATTTGATTCTAAAATATATTTACCAGAGAATATGACGGATTCAGTAAAGATAAAAGATGTAAAGATAGAAGACATTCAAATTCCAATGAAATCTAACAAGGCAAATATAATAGGTGTTATAGAAGGTAGCTTAGTTACTGAAAGAATAGTAAAGGAAGTAAATGTTGTTAATGGGTATTTTAACTTTTCTGATGATGATATTTTAAAACTAGTGGTAGTTGAAAGACATTTAGCCACAGGTAATATAGGTGTAGGACTTATTGAAAATTTTAAATTAAAAAATGGGGCTATAGGTTCAACAGTTGGTCATGATTCGCATAATATGATAATTATAGGAGATAATGATGAAGATATTTTAGCTGCAATAGAAGAGCTAAAAAAGATAGGTGGAGGACTTACAGTTTTATCTAAGGGAGAAGTATTGAAAAGCTTACCTTTAGAAATTGGTGGTATAATGACATCTAAACCAATAGAAGAAACAAATTTTATTCTAAAGGAAATGATTAGATTATCCTACGACAAATTAAAAGTAAACAAAAACATAGATCCTTTTATGACCTTAGCATTTATGGCATTGCCTGTAATACCAAAGTTAAAACTTACAGATATGGGATTATTTAATGTGGAGAAATTTGATTTTATTAAGGTTTATAATGAAGACTGATATAAATTTACTAAAAACAGGAGTGATTTTATGGTATATTTTGATAATGCAGCAACATCCTATCCTAAGCCAAAAGTAGTATATGATGCTATAATGGAGGCGATGGTAGATTATGGAGCTAATCCAGGAAGATCAGGCCATAAAAAAGCATTAAAAGCAAGTAGAGGAATATTTGATACTAGATCTCAGATTAGCAGATTATTTAATATAAAGAACCCTATGAATGTAATATTAACATTTAACTGTACAGAGAGTCTAAATATGGCTATAAAAGGAGTTTTGAAACCAGGGGATCATGTAATTACAACATCTATGGAACATAACTCTGTTTTAAGACCTATTACATTTCTAAGTAAATCAGGAGTCAAAAATACTATAGTGCAGGGAGATTCAAAGGGGAGAATAAACCCAAAAGATATAGAGAATAGTATAAGACCAGATACTAAAATGATTGTAACTACTCATATATCAAATTTAACAGGGACAATAATGGATATAGAGACCATTGGAAAGATTGCAAGAAAGCATGGGCTAATTTATTTGGTTGATGGTGCTCAATCAGCAGGAGTCTATGATATAGATGTAGAAAAGATGAATATAGACCTTCTTGCTTTTCCTGGTCATAAGGGACTATTAGGACCTCAGGGTACTGGCGGACTTTACATTAGAGAGGGTATAGAATTGGTTGAAACATTCCAAGGAGGGACAGGTAGTATTTCTCATTCTCTAGATCAACCTGATGTTTTTCCAGATAAGTTTGAATCTGGTACACCAAATGCACCTGGTATAATAGGTCTAGGTGCTGGCATTAAATATATATTTGAAAAAGGTATATGCAATATTAGAAGTAAAGAAGAGGAGCTTACAAATCATTTTATTGAAGAAGCAAGTAAGATAGATGGAATTAAACTTTATGGGCCTCTAGAAATTGGTTATCATGCACCAGTTGTTTCTTTAAACATAAGAGAGGCGGATTCATCTGAGGTGAGTTATATTTTAGATGATGAATATGATATTGCAGTAAGGCCAGGACTACATTGTGCTCCTTTGGCACATAAGACCATAGGAACTTTTGAGCAGGGAGTAGTTAGATTTAGCTTTGGATATGAAAATACCCATGAAGAAATAGAATTTG
>CAYMGW010000341.1:0-2895 GCA_964390085.1 uncultured Tissierella sp. | reverse complement strand
CTTAATTAAATATATTTCTGATGAAAAAAATTATAGTATCTTATTAGGATTACTACAGGATAAACTAAGGAATTCTGAAGTAGAGAACAAAGGAAAAATAATAAATTATCTAAAGGATAATGTAGACACAATATTAAATTCAGTTGAGTTAGAAGATAGTATATCAATTTTCGTTCAAAATCTAATAGAACGGTTTTTAAATAAGCCTATTTCTTCTATGGCTGAAAAAATAGATGAGAATACAATTGAAAAGAGCTATAATTTGGTTAGAAATATATTTGAGAAATTTGCGATACATGAATTACCACCTATTATTGAGTTCTTTAACATATCTAAGATCGTGGAAGATAAGGTTAATAGCTTTGACGTAGCTTTTGCTGAGGAGCTAATTCTAGAAATTGCCAATAAGGAATTAAAAGCTATTACTTGGCTAGGTGCTCTTTTAGGAGGTATACTAGGTATTTTGTCCCCTTTAATTCAAATGCTATATTAAGATAATTTAATATACTTGATTTCTAAGGTAATATTTGATAAATATAATATATGTGGTATATAAGAGAAAAAATAATACTATATATAGTTGATGTTGAATAATTTAAAATTAGTGAATTAATAATTGTGAATAGTTATAGATAGTTATTTACTATTAATTATTCACTACATTAAGGGGGATCATTATGTTACATGTGGAGAAGCGAAACGGCAATATAGTTGTATTCGAAGAGGAAAAGATTGTAAACGCTATTAAGAAAGCAATGGCAGAAACGGATTTAGGTGTTGATGAAGTTCTAGCTAAGGAAATCGCCAATAAGGCTTTTATAGATTTTAGTAAGTTAGAGGTTGTGAATATAGAAAAAATCCAAGACTTTGTAGAAATTGAGCTTATGAAATCACGTCCGGATGTTGCTAGACTTTATATTATATATAGGGAAGAAAGAGCTAAATTAAGAGAACAAGGATGGACAATGTCAGATCTTCAAAGAGATATATATGAGAAAAAGTATCGCTTTGAAAATGAATCCTTTGACGGGTTTTTGACTAGAGTTAGCGGTGGAAATAATGCCATTAAAAAAGCTATAAAGGATAAAAAGTTTATGCCAGCGGGACGTATTTTAGCTGGAAGAGGATTAGACAAGTTAGGTAGGAAAATCACTTTATCAAATTGCTATGTAATGCCTAAGGTAGAGGATAACATTGAGTCAATATTTGATACTGCAAAATACTTAGCAAGAACTTATTCTTATGGTGGTGGAGTAGGTTTAACTATTTCTAAACTAAGACCAAAGGGCTCTAGAGTAAATAATGCTGCAAATACTACAACTGGTGCTGTTTCCTTTATGGATTTATTTTCCATGGTTACTGGATTAATTGGTATGAGAGGCAGACGTGGTGCCCTAATGCTAAATATGGACTGTAATCATCCTGATATAGAAGATTTTATTGATGTAAAAAATGATCTGTCTAAGGTAAATTATGCAAATATATCTGTAAATATAGATGATGAATTTATGAATGCAGTAAAAAACGATGAAGAATATAATTTGTACTTTAAGGTTGAAGCAACTAGTGAAGAGATTAGCAAAACCGTTAATGCTAGGGAATTGTTTAAAAAATTAGCTAAAAACAACTGGAATATGGCAGAACCAGGGATATTATTCCAAAATAGGATTAACTCTTGGCATCTAATGAGTGAAGATGAAGATTTTGAATTTGCGGGAGTTAATCCATGTGCAGAAGAAACTCTTCCAGCCTTTGGTAGCTGTAATTTATCATCCATTAATTTAGCTGGGTTTGTAAAAAATCCATTTACAAAATATGCTTATTTCGAATATGAAAAATTTGGAGAAATGGTAAGAGATGGTGTTATTTATTTAAATGAAGTATTAGATGAAAACATGGAGTTACATCCCTTAGAACAGCAAAGAGAAATGTCAAGGGAATTAAGACAAATTGGTCTTGGAATTATGGGATTAGCAGATATGTTTATTAAACTAGGTATAAAATATGGTAGCGAAGAATCTATATCTTTAATTCATAAAATTGGGCATACTATGATTAATGAGGCTTTGAGGCAATCAGCTTTAATGGCTAAAGAGGACGGGCCATTTCCAAGATATAAAAAAGAGGCAGTACTTAATTCACCTTTCCTTCTAGCAAATGCAACTGAAGATGTAATGGAATTAATAAAAGAATATGGACTTAGAAATAGCCAACTACTAACTATACCACCTACAGGAAGCATCTCAACTTTAATAGGTTGTAGCAATGGAGTTGAGCCAATATTCCAAGTATCATATACGAGAAAGTCAGAATCACTTCACAATATAGACACATACTATAAAGTATTTACACCTATTGTTAAGGAATATATGGATAAGAATAATATTTCTCGTGAAGAAGACTTACCAGATTTCTTTATTACAACTTCAAATCTAAACTATAAGGATAGAATTGATGTGCAGGCAGCATGGCAACAATATATTGATGCTAGTATTTCGTCAACAGTTAATGTACCTAACGAATTTACAGTTGAGGAAGTGGAAGATCTTTATATATATGCCTGGGAAAGAGGATTAAAGGGAGTTACTATTTATCGTGATGGTTGTGCAAGATCTGGAATACTTATTACAGATAAGCCAAAGGAAAGTAGATTAGATAGGATAGACGAATTGAAGAATGAATTAAATAAATTAGCAGCAGAGCAAATAAAAGAGGATCCTAGCACTTGTCCAATTTGTGGAGGCACTATGATGCATAGTGGAGGATGCTCAGAATGTCAAGATTGTGGATATAGTCCATGCTCATTTTAATAATTGCGCCAGGGGGACGGTTCTCCTGGCGCAAAAATTTTTTTGTTAAAAAATTTATAAGAATAGGATATAATAAAAGCATAAA
>CAYMGW010000340.1:0-2905 GCA_964390085.1 uncultured Tissierella sp. | reverse complement strand
ATGGACAATTTAATGTAAAGGACGGAGTCGGAGAATACTCAGTATTCTTCCTTACAGATACTACTGATAAATATTCAGTAAATAATATGGCTGAAATAATATCCTATTCACAAAATAGAAAAGTCATGAAAATAAAAATTCCAAAGGGAATACAAGACAGTAAATCCTATGAAGTACAAGTAACCAATAGAGTAAAAGACCCTAAAGGCAATATAGACCAGCAGGTTTTAGAGAGAAAAACAGTGAAAAACAGATACTTCGTCATAGGAGCAGATAAATCTCCAGTAATCACCAGCATAAGCCCAGCAAAGGGACCAGATACAGGTGAAGTAGTTAGAATAGGAGGTAAAAAATTTGATGAAGTAGACTTTATAGACGGTTTTGATAATATTCAAGGAGTAAAGCAAACTAATGTTAAAATAGACGACAAAATCTTAGACAATGTAATAGGGGATATTATAGGCTCAGAAGGTATTGAGACAGATAATAAACCAGATAAGGTTTTTCATATTGAATATGATGTAGGAGATTCAACTTATGATAACAAGAAAGTGGGATCAATAGATAGATATATAGCAGTATACGTAGGAGATAGGACAACTCCCCATACAGTAAATGATAAACCAGTATATTCCTTTGATGAAGTGTACGACAGTCTATCTGTTAGAGTTCCTTCAAGTAACGTAAATGCTGAAAAGCAAGTAAATGTCATTATGATAATGCAAACAGAAATAAAAACAGATGAGGGTCCACGTACAATCGTAAACATAGTATCAAACGACAATATCAAATACACCATAATACCTAGCCATACAAGACCTAGTATAACTAAGATAATACCAGAGCAAATCCAAGTAGTTGAAAGGGTAGAGGGCTATGGATTAAAGGAAGATATGGTAATAACTATTGAAGGTCAAAACTTCAAGGTATTAAGATCAAGAGATAATACAACAGGCAAAGATGTAACAAACTATCCAATAGTAGGTATAGGTGCAAACCTAGAAAATAGCAATGATGGTATAGTCCTTAGAATGAGTCCAGAAAAAGAGGGACAAGTAGAGATATACAAAGATGCTCAATGGAAACCCGTACCTGGAGCAAATATTCTAATTCTAGATGCTAAGGGCAATATAATAGATGGTACCATAGGTAAAGATGTAGGAAATAAAATAATAATAACTCTACCTAAAACTGCAGAGATAAAATTACCATCAGATTCTGTCACTACAGATAGATCTCAGCCAATACCTAAACCAGTATATGTAATGAATCCAGTATTAGGAAGTCAAAAGCCAGGAGAGCCTGTTAGCAATGACAATGTAGCAGTAATGTTTATAGATTTAAAAGACAACCCTTCACCTACAATAGACAAAGTAACGCCGAATGTAGTTGCCATAGACTCAGGAGAAGAAATCATAGTCACAGGCTCAAACTTCCAACAAGGTATAAGAGTATTCTTAGGTGGAGTTGAAATCACAGGAGTAAAACAAGAGCTAGACCCATCAGGATTAAACACAATATTGAAATTTAATGCACCTAAGTTTCCACAAATAATAGATGGACCAACTAAGATAATGGTCATGAACCCAGACGGTGGTATAGCAGTAAAGGACTTTACCTTTGTAAAATCATTGCAAAGAGACCCAATCCTTACAAGCTTCTCACCTAAGAGTGGGACCTTAGATACAATAGTTGTCATAGACGGAGATAACTTCCTAGCACCAAACCCATCAGTTGTAAGTATTACAGGTATGGGAATATATAGATTAATAGGTAGTAGAATCTTGATGGATGGTAAAGACATCAATGAATACAATAGAGATGATAACGGAAATATTAAGTTGGATAATTACATCAATTCCTCTGAAATGCTAGTATATTCAGAGCATAGTGTAGCAAAGCTATCTAGCTATGCCCATAGTATAGTATTAGTAGATAAGGACAATTCAAACAAGTTTTATACCATCTATAATGATAATAGATTAAATGTTTTCCTTTCAGATGGAGGAAGTGGAGCTGAAGAAGATAATATAATAAATCAATATGCCATAAGGTATGGAGAAAGTGGACTAATCGCAGAAAAAGGTGGACAAACCTATAGAGTAGAAGTGTCAGGAGAAGGACTTCAACTATACAAGGGAAATACCCCAATCCTAGAGCTTATAATGAAAACGCCATATAAATTTAGTGATGAAGATATCTATGGCTCTAGGGTACAAGTAAAGGATAAAAACAGAATAGAATTTAAAGTTCCGCCATTAGTATCAAAATTACCAGGTGGATATACAGTTACAGTAGAGAACCCAGATACAAAAAAATCAACAGCAAAGGACCTTTTCTACTACTATGAAACCGTATCCCTAAAACCAGAGATAACTGAAATCAAGCCATCCATAGGCTCTATAGATGGAGGATATCAGATAATAATTGAAGGGAAAAACTTTGAGGATAATTCAAAGGTCTATATAGACGGAGCCTTGGTACCGCAAAATACTATAAAAAGAGAAATAAGAGGTGGAGTAGACACCCTTATTATAACCTCAATGCCACCCTATAGAAGAAATATGAATGAAGAAGAAACCGATAGAAAGCTAGTACCTGTCACTGTAGAAAACGGAAACGGTGGTACTGCCTTAGGAAGGTTCACCTATGTAATTCCACCATCTGCAAGGCCAGTCATAGACAAGGCAGAGTTTCAAAAAGAAACTCAAATAGGCTCAGCAGCTGGAGAAGAGATACTAACCATTACAGGAAAATACTTTAAATTCGAAGAGCCTTGGGCCTTAACACCAAAATACGCAGGCTGGATTCAAGGAGAAAGAAACGGAGTAAAGGTATTCTTTGAAGATTTAAATGGAGATGGAGAATACACTTCTTACACTAGTTGGCTTGATTATAAAGAGAA
>CAYMGW010000339.1:0-2906 GCA_964390085.1 uncultured Tissierella sp. | reverse complement strand
AAAGGCTAAAAATGAGAAGAAGATGGGAAGGAAAAAAGATAAGGATAAAATTGAAACGGCATTAAAGCTCTATGACACAAGAGAATTTACAGTTAAGGATGTATTAAGGATAAGTGGTATTAGTTCATCTACTTTATACAGAGAGTTGAAGAAGAGAAACAAGGATAATGGTGAATAAATTCATTTAATTAAGGGTTAATATAATTTGATTAGCAAATAATCGATTAAGTATTCTTAAATTCTAATTAGGAGGAAAAAGGTAATTTATCAATCGGATAATTTCCTGATATATAGGCACTTTTGGTGAATTCCAGCATACTAAAATCTAAAGATGCGTTTTATGCTTCTATATCAAGGAAATAAAGCCGTTTATATAAAAGTTTTAAAAAATTAAATATAATTCGGAGGTTATTGGAAATGGGTAAAGAGGTAATTTATATTTATGGGAAAACAATGGAATCAATAACAGAAAGATATAATGTTTGCAAACAGGCAGTTTCTAATTTAGAAGATACCTTAACTTATGTAGATATTAAGGTTCCTAATGAGTACAGACCAGCTATGGAGAAACTAATGGAAGATATAGATGCAAATTTAGTTAGTGCTATTTATGTTTCTAATGTACAGACTATATCAAGAGATGCAAAAGGGTTTGCTCGGTTCAAAAATCATGTTGATTGTAAAGGCGTTAGATTAGTGATTGTAGATACAGCTAAGAATTCTCTTGAAGAAATGTTGACGACAATAATGATGGCTATTGACGAATGGGAAGCTAAGGTAGGATATTATAAATAATTGTATCGGAAAGCAGAGGGCAAATGACTTCTTCGCTTTATGTTTTACATTTTTTTAATTATTGGCTGCAAAATATTGTAATTGGGGATATAATGGTCAAAACATAGCTTTTAGGGGTGATATTTAATGAAAATATTTGCAACAGCGGATATACATGGCAACAGAGTTATTATGGACAAACTAAATGATATAGTAGATGAAGTTGATTTAATTATTATTTGTGGTGATATTGGTGGAAAAGATATTAGGGGTAAGACATTTATGCAGTTTTCAGAGTATCAAAAAGAAGATGCAAATTATTTATGCAACTTATTAGATAATCTTAGAGTAGACAGTAGATTTGTTTTGGGCAATGATGATTGGTTTGAGATTGAGCATCAAAAGTATCTTAAATCACCAGAATTAATTGGTGGTATTCAATTCATACCCTTTGAATTTGTATCTATCACACCTTTTAATACCAATAGAGAGGTCAACGAAAATAAATTAGAATATGAACTTAATAAACTGATAGCTGATAATAATTCAATAATAGTAGCCCATACTCCTCCTTTAGGAGCGGGGGATATTATTTATAATGGCACAAGGGTAGGAAGCAAATCTGTAAGAAAGTGGATTGAAGAAGTTCAACCTAAAATGTGGTTAAATGGTCATATCCATGAGGATAACACAGTAACTCAAATAGGAAATACTTTAGCTTTTAATTGCTCATGTTATTATACTGATAATATCCTTAGAGGTTGGATAATAGACACAGAAACAATGGATTTTAAAGATATAAAAATATAATAAATTAACTATTAAAAATAGGAACAGGGACATAAAAAATTGTCCGTTAGCTGTTCCTATTTTTTATTTTAACTATATAAATTATCCCCTACACATAAACGGGTTAACATGAGGACATAAATCGAGACAGTTATCTGTATAAAAGTATCCGAAAAATTTAAAGGGGGTACTCAAATTATGATAATAGGTCAAGAGAGAAAAGATGTTGACGTAATATTTGATAGATTTGATAAATCTAAGAAAAAAGATGAATACAAGCTATTGAATATTACACAAGGGGATAGGTTTAGAATTGTAACCTTCCAAGTTGATTTGCCAGAAGAAGAAAGACAACTACTCAATCAGAGATTAGCTAAAAAAGCATTTCTGAAACAGTAGCAAGGCGAATGAAAAGGACTGGAGGGTTATAGAATGAAAGCGATATATGTAAGACAATCAATTGTAAAGGATGACAGTATTTCACTTGATACACAAGTGGAATACTGCAAAAGAGAACTACAAGATGGTGAAAGTTTCAAAATTTATAGAGACCAAAAGAGTGGAAAAGATACTAATAGAGTGCATTTTCAAGAGATGGTTGAGGATATAAAGGCAGGGCTAATTGATACAGTTATAGTTTACAAAATTGATAGGATTAGTCGCTCAGTGTACGACTTTGGTAATATAATGAGGTTGTTTGAAAAGCATAAGGTAGAATTTATTTCTGTAAATGAGAAGTTTGACACCACTACACCAATGGGACAGGCTATGCTACAGATAGTAATGGTATTTGCAGAACTTGAAAGAAAAACAATTCAGATGAGAATTAATGACAACTATTATGCAAGAGGCAAAGAAGGCCGCTATTTAGGTGGTAAACCACCTTTTGGGTATGATAAAGAAAAAATTATAATGAATGGTAAGAAAACATACCAATACATTGAGGATATAGAACAGTCAGAACTGGTTAAATCTTTATTTGAAATGTACTACAATGATAACGATATGGCTTTTGGTAAGATGGCAAAATGGATTAATACAGATACTCATTATAAGACCACCAGAGGGAATGGTTGGAGCAGTAATACAATATCAAGGATAATTAGAAATCCAGCTTATACTTTTGCTACGGCTGAAGTCTACCTATATCTTAAAGATATAGGCTGTATTATGAATAATGAAGTTGAAGATTATATAGGTGAGAATGGGCTATATTGGTATACTGAGGGTGGAAAAGAACAAAAGAAAGAAGATTGTAGTCCTGCATCTACATATGTAACAGTAGCACCTCATATACCATTTATAGATGCTGATATTTGGCTTGCTTGTCAATTAAAAGCAGA
>CAYMGW010000338.1:2346-2906 GCA_964390085.1 uncultured Tissierella sp. | reverse complement strand
AATCTAATATTTCAAAGTTATAAGATTTAACCATGCTAGAAACTTTCTTATAGTATGCTGTCATGTTTTCTTCAGGAAACTCACAATAGTCGTACCATTTTTTATGCACAGGCACACTAACAAAAAGCGGCTTAATATTATTTGCCTTACATATATCTAATAACACCTTTAAATCATCATATTCAGGTGAAGTTAAGTAAGAATAACCTTTATAGGATCCCTTAAACTTATTTAAGTCATCTTTTATGTATTTATCATAATATGAATTTTCTATATAAAAATTATTATTATTAGTTTTCTCTTTAGCAATTTCCTCTGCTTTTTTTAATTCTTCACTCCAATTAAAAGATTTAATAGATTGTGTTTTATCTGTTTGTTTTACATTAGACATTTTATTTAATACTTTAATAGTGTCTATTTTATCTTTTATGGATAAAACCTGATATCTTACATAGTAATTGGGTTTTAATAATATGTTCAACACTTTATAAAAAGTCTGATTTGTAGAATTAATCTTAGCGTAAAAATCAACATTTTTTAAGGATTCATTATTTTTTGAT
>CAYMGW010000338.1:0-2336 GCA_964390085.1 uncultured Tissierella sp. | reverse complement strand
TTCTATCTATGCTGCTATCATTCATAAGCTTATAATATTGAACTTCTGAAAAATTAATAGGGAGGTTCCTAGCATCTAACCCTCCACCAGTAAACCATTGAGGTGATATAATAAATACTATCTTTTTATCTTTTAAATCATCTTTTAATGCCCCAAAGTTTATAGCATGAATTATACTTTGGCTATGTCCTCTACCAAAGGGTATAACTTGAAAACCTAAAGGTTTTTCAGCAAATAAATTCATAGGATTAGAGGGTACATCTGTGCTGCTTAACTCTGATGAACCAAAAATAGGCACCGTATCTTGTTTTGAAAGTATTAGCTTTTGTATAGCTACTCCTTTATTTTTTTCACCAAAAAGCTCTCCCCCAGCAGCATCAAAATAGCTATTTTCTAAAGCTTTATAATAGCTTTTATCTAAAGCATATACAAAAATTTCAGTTAATGCTATTAAAGCAAAACAAAATAACAAAAACTTAATAATAGGCTTTTTCATATTATTTCCTCGCTTCAATGTAAGAAATCAACTTATTAACCGTACTAATTTCATCTCTATCCACTTCTGTAGGATCTATAGATACACTTACTTTTTCCTCTAACTGAATAAGTAGTTCTATCATTCCAAGAGAATCCAAAAGACCTGCCTCAAAAAGATCTAAATCCATTTCTTCTCTTACTATGCTATCTCCACAAACCTCTTCTAATATTTCTAAAATTCTTTCCTTCATTTTTTACTCCTCCATTAATATATTTTTTACTTAAACAAATAACCTGAAAAGATTAAAAATCCAAAACAAACTAAATTAAAAGTTAATATGGTAAAGGCTATTTCAAAGCCTTGCTTTTTACTATTTCTCTTATACCATTTGCTTTTACGCTGGAAATAATCCGTTAGAACTATAAGTGCTCCATGATATACACCATAGACTATGTAATTAACTTGTGTACCATGCCATACTCCCATGGTTATCATGGTAATAAGGTATCCAATGTAGGATGCTGTATACCTGCTTTTAAACCTCTTAGCTTTCATAGAGGACATAACATATCTTGTATATATAAAATCTCTAAACCAAGTAGAAAGGGATATATGCCACCTGTTCCAAAAATCTTTTATATCCTTACTTAAAAATGGCATGTGGAAGTTTTCTGGGGTAGATACTCCCAATATATAGCTTGTTCCTATAGCCATGCGGCTATAGCCGGCAAAATCAAAAAATAAGTATAAACTGTATGCATACATATAATTTAATGTGTTTAAGAAAGTATGAGTTACAGGTATTTTCCCAAGCCAAAGATTAAATATTAAATTTCCTATGATAAATTTATATAAGATTCCTTGGAACAATTTATATAAACCTGATTTTAACAAATCAGAATATTCTTCCTTAGATAAAACTTTGTTAAAATCCTCATTAAATCTTCTAGACCTATCTATAGGGCCTGAACTAATAGTGGGAAAGAATAATATAAAGTAAGCAAACTCAACTATACTAATTTCCTTTATTAATCCATCATAAGTTTCTACGATAATTTGTATAACTTTAAAGGTTAAATAAGATACTCCAAGAAAACCCAGTACATATTTCTGCTGAAAAAAATGGCTGTATTTTGTAATTAGCAATGGAATTAATGAAAGTAACACAAAAGCTCTCATAATCCACTTATTTTTAACCTTTTTTACTATATACAAATTTAACTTTACTAATATTAATTCCCCTAGGAAAAATGCAGCTAAGCAAAAGCTTTGAATTTTTGAATTACCAAATATGACTATAAGCATTATTAAGGATACTATAATGTTATATTTTTTATTTACCTTACCACTAAGCCCTAATAAAATCGCAGGAATTAATAGTATTGACATAATGTAGAAAAAATTAAACCCACTGTATGGAATCATCGTATTTCCTCCGCTAATAACTTCCTATCTACCTTTCCATTTATGGTCATGGGTAGAGCTTCTTTAATAATAAATTTTCTAGGTATCATGTATTCTGGCAACACTGCTTTAAGCTCATTCTTAATTAACAAAGAAATTTCAAAATCTCTTTTATCAAGTTTAGTATTTAAAGTCACTACTCCAGTAAGATACTGGATCTTACCATCTTTATTAATAGGTATTACCACTGCATTTTTTATAAAGTCTATTGCTCTTAAGTTGTTTTCTATATCTTCTAGTTCTATTCTATAACCGTTAAGCTTAACCTGAAAATCTATCCTTCCGCTATAATAAATAACATTATCTTTTAGATATCCTTCATCACCGGTTTTATAAAATCTCTTCATGACATCATTTAAATCTATGCTACCAAAAACCTTATCTGTAATAGCCT
>CAYMGW010000337.1:0-2914 GCA_964390085.1 uncultured Tissierella sp. | reverse complement strand
TGACATAAGGAAGATGATCTATGACATAAAAGAATTTAATGGAATGGAGGATTCTTATATTTATCCTGGAGATATTATAAAGATTCCAATTGCAAATAAATAGACTAATTAAAAAAGCTAAGAATATTTTCTTAGCTTTTTTTATAACGAAAATGTCTTACATAAAAGAACTTTCCGTATATAAGTTTTAAGCAGATTGCCGAAATCTTTGATTTCGTGCAAGCCGCTTATGCAGTGACCAAGAAAAGCTGCCTCTAATGCTTCTTTAGAAGCTTTTCTTATTAGTTCTAGTAGATAAGGGATTGCTTTTTACTGCGTCTCTTAGTCTTTCGTTATCGATATGAGTATATATTTGAGTTGTAGATACTGATTCATGCCCTAAGATCTCTTGTAAGGCCCTAATATCTACATTTCCATACTTGTACATAAGTGTAGCAGCTGTATGCCTTAATTTATGAGTAGAATAAATAGAGGTATCTAATCCGGCTTTCTCTAAATATCTATCAATCATATGCTGAATAGCACGATTGCTCATCCTATTTTTTCTTTTGCTTATAAACATAGCTTTTTCATCTGTTGAATTTTTAGGTCGAACACTGAGATAATCTTTTATGGCTAATATACAAGCATCGTTTAGAAAAATAGTTCTTTCTTTATTTCCTTTACCAATTATAGACAAGGTATCGTTGTCTTTGATTTTATCTATATCTATACTAGATAATTCTGATAACCTTAGACCACAATTTAAAAACAACATAATTATTGCATAATCTCTTTTTCGATATTCTTCGTTATTATTATCTAATACTGTATTTAATAGCAGTTCTGATTGCTCTAATGTAAGGTAGACAGGAATCCTATTATCTGTTTTAGGAAATTCTAGAGCCTCAGCAGGGTTTTTTTCTATTAAATTTACTATGGAGTATAGATAATCAAAAAAAGACCTAAGGGATGCAACCTTTCTAGATTTAGCAAAATTTTTATTATCTCGTTTTTTGTCTGCATACGAGATGTAGCCATGTAAATCTTGAATATTTAGTTTTTTAATTAAATCCAAATCAACATCTGAGATATTAATTTCATCAAAGGGTTCTTGAGGATCAACAAGCCTATATCTTAATTTAATGAATCTAAAAAATGTTCTTAAGTCAAAGAAGTATTCTTTTACAGTATTAGGGGAAGCCCCTTTAATAGTTTCCATGTAATTTAAGTAATCTTCAAGAATTAGTGGTATATCTTTCATTATGCCCCTCTTTTCATACTATATTAGTCACAAAATAGTTATTTTGTGACTAATAATATTTTACACCAAAATTATCCAAAAATCAATTTAATTTAATATTTAAATCCTAATAATATTTTTCTATAGATATTATTGAGATTTCTAAATTCATATTCATATTCTTAAATAATAAATAAATAAAAAGTCTACCCATTCTCAAAAAACAACTTAACTAACTAAAAAAGCAAAATTCATAGCTAAATTCGAAACTAATAGCTATTATTTATAGAATCAATATCTAAGTAATAGCTAAACCATATATTGAGCTTGTAGGCCGATTCAAACCAACTACCTATATAAATACATTAGTAGTTAAAATCAAACCTCTTAAAATCGATTCTACAAGGTCGTTTTTCAAAGCTGTAGCCAAATTAAATGAAAGAATAACTTCAAGTTTAATTTATCTAGCAAAGTTTATATTGATAGTCAGTATGAATCCATAACCATGTAGATATTATGGTGATTCATTATATTATTATGTAAATTTATTTTGAAATTTACATAATAATATTACGTAAACCTTTTAGGATTGTAAAATATATTATAAAAAAAGTGTCTGTCGATACATAATACAAATATTTGTTACAAGGAAAAAGGTTAACATAAATATAATATGTTAACCTTTTTCCTTGTAATTTGATTATTATTATTCTTCTACTATTTGTTTTATTCTTTCTAATCCCTTTTTAATATTTTCCATAGATGTTGCATAGGATAATCTTACGTATTTATCATCTCCAAAAGCAATTCCAGGTACTACTGCTACCTTACCTTCTTCAAGTAATAAACTTGCAAAATCTAGAGAGGAATTCACTACTTTGCCTTTTATTGTTTTACCTAATAATTGTGTAAAGTTTATCATTATATAAAAAGCACCTTGAGGTTTTCTACAACTTAGCCCTTTAATTGAGTTTATAGTTTCAACCATATAATTTCTTCTTTCGACGAAATGTTTTTTCATTTCTTCTACACTACTTTGATCTCCTAGGAGACCTTCAACACTTGCATATTGAGATATAGAACATGGATTAGATGTTGCATGGCTTTGAATATTGCTCATTATTTTAACTATATCTTCATGAGCAGCTGCATATCCGATTCTCCAACCAGTCATTGCATATGCCTTTGACATACCATTTATAAGTATTGTTAATTTTTTTATATCTTCATTAAAGGATGCAATTGATATATGTTTATTATCATCATATACTAGTTTTTCATATATTTCATCAGAAATAACAAATATATTATTTTTAACCGCCCAATTTGCTATATTTCTTAATTCTTCTTCAGTATAAATTGAACCTGTTGGATTACTAGGACTATTTAATATAATTGCTTTAGTTTTATTAGTTAAAACTTTATTTAAATCATCTACATTAAACTTAAAATCATTTTCTTCTTTTGTTTCTATATAAACAGGAACTCCGTCAGCAAGTCTTACTAACTCAGGATAACTTACCCAGTATGGAACAGCAAATATTACTTCATCCCCCGGATTTAATATTGCCATTAGAGCATTATGTATTGAATGCTTTGCACCGCTGGATATTATAATATTGCTTGGTTTATACTCTAAATCATTATCATTCTTAAATTTTTCGCATATAGCTTTTTTTAACTCAACTATTC
>CAYMGW010000336.1:0-2917 GCA_964390085.1 uncultured Tissierella sp. | reverse complement strand
TCTCATCCATAAGATAATCTATAGTTTTAATAAGTTTCATATCCTCAAATGAAGTGATAGGTTCTTTTCTAAACTCTTCCATCATCCTACCTATTCTTTTACTACCTTCTAAACCTTCTAATACTATAGATTTAAGCTTTTCTTTATAATAGCCATGCTCCTGATAGAGTTCTTCTAATATATCTAACAACGACTTTCCTTGTTTTTTATAATATCCAGCCATTTCTGCAATTAGCATAGAAGTATTTACTCCATCCTTATCTCTAACTATATTTCCGTAAAAAAACCCTATACTTTAATCATATCCAAATATAAAAGTATGCTTTCCTGTTTTATCAAACTCATTCGCCTTGCCACAAATATGTTTAAATCCTGTCAATGTTTCAATAGTTTCTACATTATATTTTCGAGCTATTGCTTTACTTAAGTCCCCTGTAACTATGGACTTCACAATCGCTCCATTAGTAGGGATTTCTCCTCTTCTTTGCCTTTGAGACAATATATAGTTGACTAATAAAACACCCATTTGATTACCATTGATAAACTGAAATTCTCCATCTTTATCTCTTACCATCATAGCTACTCTATCACAGTCTGGATCTGTAGCTATTATTATATCTGCACCTTCCTTTTTGCCTAATTTTTTTGCATAATCAAAGGCCTTTACATCTTCAGGATTTGGATATCCTACGGTAGTAAAGTTTGGATCTGGATTTTCCTGCTCTGGTACTACAATTATATTAGTAAAACCTCTTTGTTTTAAAATTCTTCTTACTGGAATGTTT
Organism: uncultured Tissierella sp.; assembly: GCA_964390085.1. Classification (GTDB taxonomy): domain Bacteria; phylum Bacillota; class Clostridia; order Tissierellales; family Tissierellaceae; genus Tissierella. Next base: position 2,132 of record CAYMGW010000336.1, on the reverse strand, counting down.
CCAGTACCATTTAGTGGTGTATAAATAATTTTAATATTTTTATCTATATCATCATTTAATGATAAACTAAGTAATTCCTTATCATAAGCATCATCTATTTCTTTACCTATATATTGGATAAGCCCATTTTTTATAGCTTCATCTAAATCCATAATCTTTATTTCAGAAAAGTCCTTTATTCCATTTATTTCACTTAGGATTTCTCCAGCAATATCATCTAATATTTGAGAGCCTTCTTCCCAATATACCTTATATCCATTATAGTCTCTAGGGTTATGGCTAGCTGTAATTACTATTCCTGATATGGTATTTAATTTTCTAATAGTATAAGATAATAATGGTGTGGGTCTAATTCCTTCAAAAAGATATACTTTAACTCCATTAGCCGCCAACACTCTAGCAGCTATTTCAGCAAACCTATCTGAATAATGTCTTACATCATAAGCAATAGACACTCCCCTATTCATTGCTTTTTGTCCCTTATTTACTATGGTTTGAGCTAATCCTTGGGTAGCTAGTGAAACAGTATATCTATTCATTCTATTAGTTCCAGCACCAATTTTTCCCCTCAATCCAGCAGTACCAAAAGTTAAATCAGCATAAAACCTATCCTCTATCTCATTATCATCAGCTATATTTTTAAGTTCCATTTTAGTTTCTTCATCAAAATAATCATTTTCTAACCAATAGTTATATTTGTCCTTATAATTCATAAAATCACCTCAGTATACTTATTTGCTTTTTATCACTTGATTATATTCTATTTGTTATTGACTAATTTGTCTATACTTAGTGGAAATATTAATTTATATAGCAATTTAATCCAATTAAAAAGACTAGCTCATATTAGCTAGCCTTTTGTTAAATTTCTAAGGATTTAAAACCTCTACCTTTTACTTCTACTACATCAGTTATAGTGAAAAATGCCTTAGGGTCTACCCTATTGACGATTTCCTTTAACTTAGCAATTTCACGAGATGTTAAAATACAATATATAATATTCTTATCTTCATGAGTATATCCGCCTTGTCCTTTTAAGAAGGTAACTCCTCTGTGTAATTGTTCTATAATTGCGGTTGATAGCTCTTTAGATTTATCAGATACTATGACTACATTCTTTTGTACATTAAATCCAGTTTGAACCTTATCTAATATTTGATATCCTATATACATAGAAATCAAAGTATACATGGCAGGTTTAGAGCCAAATAATAAGGATGATAAAGTTATTATAACAGTATTTACCATCATCAGACCTGTCCCAATATTTACATTGAGCCTTCTTTTAAGAATAGCAGCTACGACATCAAGCCCACCTTGACAAGTTCCATTTCTAAACATTAACCCCATACCAAGACCATTTAATATTGCTCCAAAAATCGCTCCTAGAAAAATATCTTCTACTACAAAGTATTGGGAAAAATTTCTAGTTATAGTAAGCCAAGTTGAAAAAACAAACATAGATATAAAAGCATAGGTAATAAACTTTTTATCTATCATTCTAACACCTACAACAAATATGGGGAGATTTATTAAAAATACAATTATCCCAGCTGGTATCTCAGTTAAATACTGAGTCATTATAGCTATTCCACCGACTCCACCACTTAATAGTCCATTTGGAACAAAGAATAAATTAAATGCTAAAGAACATAATAAATTACCAACTACTATAAAAAATATTTTTGTAAATATCTCTTTAATTTCTCCTGATCTTGATTGTCCTAATTCATTATTATTCATTTATGAACTCCTTACCTTTATAATATTATAATAATTAATGTATACCCAAATAATATTATTTCATTATATCAAATATAGAAAATTAATTATGTATGAATAAGAAAAAAATCTACTTATATGAATAAGAAGATTTTAGTTTTATATCCTAATCTATAGTCCTAATATAATCAGTAGCTTCCTTGGAAACTTCTAATATCGTATTTATCCATTTACCCTTATTCTCTTTTGTAAATCTTGATTTTGGACCTGAAATAGAAATACAGGCAATAATTTCATCATTAACTCCAAATACTGGCGCTCCAATACAACTAACTCCTAATTCCCGTTCCTCATCATCTAAACCATATCCTCGTTCCTTTATTCTATCTATTTCTTCCATGAGTTTATCC
>CAYMGW010000335.1:0-2928 GCA_964390085.1 uncultured Tissierella sp. | reverse complement strand
AGAAGTAGAAGACATTATTGGAATAGATTGTGAAGAGGCTCCACTTATATCAGCAAAGGAAGGCTTAAATATTGAAGATGTATTAGAAAGTATAGTGAAAAATGTACCTGCACCTAAAGGAGATCCAAAAGCACCTTTAAAGGCATTGATTTTCGACTCTTATTATGATAGCTATAGAGGTGTTGTTTGCTATATAAGAGTGTTTGAAGGCACAATAAAGCCTGGTATGAATATAAAAATGATGTCCACAGGAAAGACCTATGAAGTAGTAGAAGTAGGAGTAAATACTTCAAAACAAATATCATTGAATAAACTAGAACCTGGAGATGTAGGCTTTGTCACTGCTAGTATAAAGAATGTAAAGGATGCAAGAGTAGGAGATACCATAACAGATGACGATAATCCAACTGAGAAGGCCTTACCAGGATATAAAAAGGTTATTCCTATGGTTTATTGTGGTATCTATCCTGCAGAGGGAGAAGATTTTAATTCAGTAAGAGAAGCCTTAGAAAAATTACAAGTAAACGATGCAGCCTTAGACTTTGAACCAGAATCTTCTGTCGCATTAGGATTTGGATTTAGATGTGGATTTTTAGGGCTCTTACACATGGAAATCATCCAGGAAAGACTAGAAAGAGAATTTGATTTAAATATAATAACTACAGCTCCTTCAGTTATATATAAAGTAACTAAGACTACTGGAGAAGTACTTCAGATACAAAACCCATCAAACCTTCCACCTACTACAGAGATAGAATATATGGAAGAGCCAATTGTAAAAGCAAATATAATGACACCTACAGATTACGTTGGTGCCATAATGGAACTTTGCCAAAATAAAAGAGGTACATTCTTAAATATGGAATACTTAGAAGAAAAAAGAGTTGTGTTACATTATGAACTACCTCTAAACGAAGTTATTTATGATTTCTTCGATGCACTTAAATCAAAGACTAAGGGATATGCATCCTTCGACTATGATTTAAAAGGATATCAACAATCAGAGCTTGTAAAAATGGATATTCTTATCAATGGAGAATTAGTAGATGCATTTTCTTTAATAGTACATGAGGAAAAGGCCTATGAAAGAGGAAGAAATATTGCAGAAAGATTAGTAGATGTAATACCTAGACACCAATTTGCAGTACCTATACAAGCTGCTATTGGTTCCAAGATAATAGCTAGGGAGACTATAAGGGCCCTTAGAAAAGATGTACTTGCTAAATGTTACGGTGGAGATATATCGAGAAAGAAAAAATTATTAGAAAAGCAAAAAGAGGGTAAAAAACGAATGAGACAAATTGGCTCAGTAGAAGTTCCACAAGAAGCTTTCCTAACAGTATTAAAATACGACGAAAAATAGTTGCGACAGGGGGACGGTTCTCCTGTCGCATTATATTTATAGGAGGAGAAAAATGAAAGAAATATCCTTATATATTCATATACCTTTCTGTATAAGCAAATGTTATTATTGTGATTTTTCATCTTTTTCTAATATGAATCATAGAGTTGATGATTATATAAATAGTTTAATTAATGAGTTGAGTTTATACAAAGAAAGACTAAAAGAATACAGCATAAAAACTATATTTATAGGTGGTGGAACACCATCATCTATAGCTCCAAAGCATATCTACAATATACTCCAATTTATACACAAAAACTTTAGCACTGATAAACTAATAGAAGTTACAATAGAAGCAAATCCTGGAACATTAGATAAAGAAAAAGTAAAGCTCTATAAGGAAGCTGGAATAAATAGAGTCAGCATGGGAGTACAAACCTTAGACAATGACCTATTAAAATCTATAGGAAGGATCCATGATGTTCAAGATTTCTATAGAAGTTACGAAACCTTAAGAGAAGGAGATATAAAAAATATCAACGTAGATTTAATGTTTGGACTACCAAATCAATCTATGGATAATGTAATAAGCTCATTAGAAAAGGTGATTGGATTAGGAGTTGAGCATATTTCATATTATGGTCTTATATTGGAAGAAGGGACAAAGCTTCATAAATTGTATGAGGAAGGAAAGGTATCCTTACCTGATGAAGATACTGAGAGGCTAATGTATCATAAAGCCACTGAATATTTAATTAGTCATGGCTACAATCATTATGAAGTATCTAATTATGCATTACCAAATTTTGAATGCAAACATAATTTGGTTTATTGGGATGTAGAGCCATATCTTGGAGTAGGCCTAAGTAGTCATTCAAATATGGATGGAAAAAGATTTTGGAATACGTCTAATATAAATATTTATATTGAAAATCTAAATAAAAAAACCATGGCTATTGAGGGTGAAGAGATAATAGATAGAGAAACTGAAATAGAAGAATTTTGTATCCTGGGCTTAAGAAAAATATCTGGTATAGACAAGACTCAGTTTAAAAATAGATTTGGTATAGAAATAGAAAAAGTATATAAGGATATAATAAATAAACATATAAACAATGGTTTAATATTAAATGATGGTAATTATATTCGACTGACAAAATTAGGATTAGACTTATCTAATTTAGTTGAGGTAGATTTTTTAAAGTAATTAAATATTTTAATAAAAGGTATTGACAAAATTTAGAGATAGTGGTAACTTTAAATCGTAAGCATTAGCACTCAATGACATAGAGTGCTAATAATGAAATCTAGTATGTAAAAGAATATTGAGGTGATAAAATATGCTAGATGATAGAAAGCTTAAAGTTCTTTATGCAATTATCAACTCTTATATAAATAGTGCGGAACCCATAGGTTCTAGAACAATAACGAAACTATATGATTTAGGCGTAAGTTCAGCAACCATAAGAAATGAGATGTCTGACTTAGAAGAATTAGGGTATTTAAACAAGCCTCATTCCTCTGCAGGAAGAATTCCATCGGACAAAGCTTATAGATTATATGTAAATGAGATTCTAAAAAAT
>CAYMGW010000334.1:0-2938 GCA_964390085.1 uncultured Tissierella sp. | reverse complement strand
ATATCTATCTCTGTGCAAATTGTCGCCCAAACTCATACCTACAGACTTTGCACAGGGCATTTCAATCATTTTTCTATCCATGAGATTAATATTCATGATATCACACTCCCTATTTGTATTAAATCAATTATATTTTTTATTAAGAGGATACACAATTCATTACTAACCTGACTTATCACACAAGAAGATTATACCATATTTCTTACATTGTTAAAGAAGGTTTCCATTTTCAATACCATATTATTCAGCTTTCAAAGAACATTATCCGTATTTTAAATCTTAATGGTTATGTTGCATAAATAACATGAGCTACATTAAGTTCTTGTTATGCCATATAAAAAATACCGTAAAATTCCTCCTGAATAATACGGTATCTTTACTAAATATTTAATTTTAATAATTATGACGTTTAATGTAAAGAATGTTCATCAATCTTATTAGATAAATTGGAATTTATCCATTGATTAAATCTTGCAACTCATTTACAAAACGGCATACATGAAAGCCATCACATACCGCATGATGTACTTGAATGACTACTGGTAAAATGTATCTTCCTCTTTCTTCATAATATTTTCCCATTGTAAATATGGGTAACAAATACTCATATCCTTTTTGAAGGTTTAAGTTAAAACCTTCAAATGTTGTCCATGGAATCATTGATACTGGAAAATTATTTTCAGGTATATTCGGCTTTACCATCATTCCTTTTAGTTCTCCGAATTCTGCCATATCTTTTTCATAAGCGACACAGAAATCATCATACTTGTTAAAATACTCTGTCCAAAGATTAGAAAAAGTTTCTGTATTTTTATGAAATATGGTATAGCAAGGTATCATTTCATCATACACACCTAATTGACCATTTGCATTAAATGAAGTCCTAAACTCATTATGTCTATTAACAATAGTAGTAATAAAATATAGCATTGTTGGATATAATTTCTGTTTTCTATTTTTTATTTCCGTAATATCCAACTTTACACTCATACTATATGTGCATGGAACTCCAGAAAAATAATGCTCAAAGTATTCTTTTCTATCCCAGTTTTCTTTATCAATAATGGTAAATTTCATTTTTATCTTCCTCTTTCAAATTCCTATTTAGCTATATTATATCAAAAGTGTTGTTACTTCACACTATATAACTAATACGATTAATATATTAAGCAAATTATACCATATTTCTATTTTGTTATGGAAATTTATGTTTTTAATACCGTATTATTCAGTTTTCAATGTTCAATATTTGCACCTTCATTTTAATAGTTACGACGTATAAATAACATAGTGTACATCTTAATTTCCTATAGCTCCTGAAGCTATTGAAAGAATTTCTTCCTCATCTCCTTCAGTAATCTTATCAGCTATGCTAAATTGGCTACCATCTTCAAATCCTTTTTCAAATACTTGTATATATCCTGTAAAAGATGTATTGGTATTAATTGAGCCAACAAAACCTTTTTTTAGATCTTCATATGCTTCTATAACTTGTCTATCCTTAACAAGCACTAGCCCCCATTCTTGATTAGCTCTTTTCTGCTCTTCAAATTTCTTTTCCAATCCTGCTATAAAACCCATTGCATAATCATTTTCTAGTCCTTTTGTGCTGTAGTCATCTCTTGAGTATTGATATCTTAGTCTCTTCACAACGCTATCTATGCAATCAATAGCATATTCTAAAACTATATTACATACTATAACATCCTCCTCTCTTCCAAAAAAGGTAATAGTATGAGTACGTCTCGTTTTAAAGAAGTGATAACAACCAAAGTTCTCAGCTATGATTCTTGCTAAATTAGCCTTCCATTTTCCTTTAGTAAATGTTACTTTTGTCTTTCTCTCTTTTATAGGGCTGCTATATGCCTTAAATTCCTTTACTTCTCTAAGGGTAAGTTTATGTTTAATTAGGAGCTGCTGGGCTTTTAACATTGCTACTTGTGCCTCATACTCATTACTACTTTCACTTAAAGCAAAAAGTTTTTGTATTCTATCTATAATCTTAATATCCATAGCATAATCCTTCCTTTAATTATTAAAAAATGAGCTAAATCTCTAGCTCATAATCCTCACTTTCTTCATTATTTAATTCCATTTCCTTAGATTTGTTTTGAGTACCCTCATTTATTTTATTTACCTGAACCAGAAGCTCATTCCAATCCTTTACATCTGGATACTCTATATTTACTCTGTACCGATCTTGATATTCTTGTCTTATATTATTTGCCGCCTTTATTCCCCATTTATCATTATTAAGACATATATTTATTTCATCAATAGTAGGACTTTTCTCAAGATACCTATCTAATGCTACATGTGCTAAACATCCTAAAGATACCATATGATGATTAAATCCTTCATCATACATAGATTTCTTTTGAAAAAGAGTTAAATAACTCATAAGCTCAATTGGAGATTCAAATATATAAAGCTTATTTGTTTTCCCTGAGATATGAAAAGAAAAGGCTTTATTACTGTTTTCTACTTCTCCTTTGAATACTTTACTTGTATTCGTTCCCCTGAGACCCGCATATCGTGGTATTCCTTCTTCATCATATCCCACAAAAACACAGTTTCTTTTTTCATCTTCATAGAGTGTTTTATTTTGGATACAGTTATATACAATATCCTTGTCTATACCTCTAGTTTTTATTAGGTATGCTATTACATGGTTAAATGTATTATTTTTCTTTGGTAAGATAAACTCCTTATTACTTTCACTTTGAATATCCTTATGTTTTGTTTGAACAATACTACTTTCATATCTATTACCTAATAGAGTTTTTACTGCTTCTACCCAAGTTTTATTTTCTAAAAATCTGACTAATTGAATTGGACCTCCACCTTCACCCTTAGAAAAACAATTCCATCTATTGTTTACTGGATCAATATATAGACCTCCATACCCTTCAATTTTAAATGTTTTTCCTGCTCTTTT
>CAYMGW010000333.1:0-2941 GCA_964390085.1 uncultured Tissierella sp. | reverse complement strand
ATTATAAGGAAGGCTATGATAACTTTATCATTTCATTTGTTTTTTATTATAAATTTACTTACAATAAAAAAGCTAAAATTTATAAGTATACTATAACTTTTCCTTGCTGATTTCTCGAATCAATTTAAAGGGATAGTTTTTTCTTTTTTTATATTATCATCTCATATAATTCTTGTCAATATTTCACGAATGTTTATTTTGATAAGGTAGTTTAGGAAGATTGGGGTATTGACCAAGTGACAATTTCTTCATTTTTCTTGGGGGAAAAAATTTACTTTTAAACTATTTAATTATGCTATAAATTTAAATGATACCATATATTATTGCAAATACTGAAAACTTATTATAAAATTTCATTATAGATATTGGAAGATAATTATTATGGAAATGTAAGAAAAGTATAAGCTAGAATCAAAAAAGAGATAACTAAGTAATTTCTAAAACAGTTGTTTTCAAAAAATATATTATGATAATAAGAGGGATAATATGTGTACAGGTATAAAAATAAATTATGATGATGGTTGTGTCATGGGAAGAACAATGGATTATGAAGTTCCTTTAAATTATAATGTAATCTATTTACCAAAAAAATATAACATTTGTAATGATTTAATGGGCAATCCATTGTATTCAAAATATAAGACATTAGGCATATGCTTTGAAAATCGAGATTCATTGAAAGATGGTGTAAATGAACATGGATTAATAGGGATTACCAATGTTTATTCAGGATTTAATCTTTATGCTAATGAAGTAAAACTAGGAAAGCTTAATATTTCTAGTTTGAATTATTTCACCTATGCACTTACAAACTACAAATCTGTAGATGAATTAGTTGAAGACTTACCAAATATTCATATGTCTACTAAAGATCATAGGGGAAAAAATGTAATATCACCAGATTTCCATTTTATGTTTGCTGATTCTACTAAAAGATGTATTATTATTGAACCTAAAAGAGGGGAATTGATATGTTATGAAAACCTATATGATGTAATGACTAATTCACCGGGTTTTGAATCTCATGTTAGAAGGCTAAAGCAATTTTTAGATTTAGATAATCTTGAAGATTTTAACTCTGCTAAAGATTTGCCAGGAGGCTATGATCCTATTTCTAGGTTTATTAAAGCCTTTTATCTAACTAAAATGAATATTAAACCCAATAGTTATAAAGAAGCACTTTCATATTCTTATAATATAATGGCTGCAATGACTATGCCAAATGGATTTGTTAGAAACAAAAAGTATAATCACACTACTTATACTAGATATATTTGTTCTTATGATTCAAAACATAAACTATTAACTGTAAAATCTCATACTAATCCAACGGTTTATCAGTTAGGATTTGAAGACATAGAAGACAAGGATAAAAGACAAGCGTTTTTCTTAGATACAGATTTTATCGTAAAAAAGTTAAAATAGCTAAGATTATAGTTCTATCAAAAAACCTACTTTTATCCAATAACAAACCGTAACATAAGCTTTATCTCAAGAACTCTTTTAAAGGCTTCTTTTTTATATATAAGAAGTTATATTGACAAATCAGTCTACAAGACATAAACTATAATTAACGTGGTCTACAAAATGCAGACTGAAGGGAGTTGTTATTTATGGTGGAATATAGACTTACTGAAGCAGAAGAAAATTTAGCAGATATAATATGGGCAAATGAGCCTATTAGATCACCAGAATTAGTAAAGATTTGTGAAGAGAAATTCAATTGGAAAAAATCTACTACCTATACAATGCTAAAGAGACTTGAAGAAAAAAGAATAGTTCAAAACAACAATAGTATAGTAGAATCATTAATTAAAAAAGATGATTTTCATGGAGAACAGAGTAAGATATTTGTTGAAGAAAACTTTGGAGGCTCTTTGCCCAAATTTATTGCTGCATTTACAAGGGGAAAGAAATTAAATGAAAAAGAAGTCCGAGAATTGGAAAAACTAATACAGGATCATAAGGAGGAAGAATAATGGATAAAATATTTTTACAAATCCTTAATATGAGTATTACATCTTCTTATGTGGTTTTATTTGTTTTAATTCTTAGGTTCTTATTGAAAAAAGCACCTAAGGTTTTCTCCTATGGGTTATGGTCAATTGTATTTCTTAGGTTAGTATTTCCATTTTCTTTCCAAAGTATATTTAGCTTAATATCAATCAATACAAAAACAATACCTGAGGAAATCATATATATGCAAACACCACAAATCAATAGTGGTATTGCAGCAATGGATCGAGTAGTAAACAATTATTTGCCCTCACCTGCTATTGGTGACAGCATAAATCCTATGCAAATATGGATATTTCTAGGTCAAATAATATGGATAATAGGTATAGGAGTTTTAACAATTTATACAATCTTTACAACTATAAGATTATCAAAAAGACTTAAATCTGCAAAATCTTTATATGATAATATTTACGAAACAAACAGGATCAAAACTCCATTTGTATTTGGAGTAGTAAATCCCAAGATATATCTACCCGAGAATCTTTATGAAACTGAAAAATCCTATATCATAAAGCATGAGCAAACTCATATTAAAAGATATGACCATATTATAAAGTTTTTAGGGTTTTTAGTTGTATCAGTCCATTGGTTTAATCCTTTAGTTTGGTTTTCATTTTTTCTAATGAGTGAGGATATGGAATTATCCTGTGATGAAAAGGTAATAAAAGAAATGGGGTCTAATATTAAAAAAGATTATTCCAGTTCCCTTTTAACATTATCTACAGGCAGAAGAATTATTGGTGGATCACCACTGGCATTTGGTGAAAATAATACAAAGGGAAGAATTAAAAACATCTTAAACTATAAGAAACCTGGGTTTTGGGTTACTATAGTAGCTATTATTGTAATAATAGTAGCCGGTGTGGGATTGTTAAGTAATCCAAAGGAAAAAGAGACTAATACACCAGAAGTATCAGATAAA
>CAYMGW010000332.1:0-2946 GCA_964390085.1 uncultured Tissierella sp. | reverse complement strand
GCTCTTATAATAGATGATGGTTCTTTATCAGATATCAATGAACTATCAATAGAAGAAAGGCTTCAAAAATTTATTTATATAGGTGATGATAGATATATCATAGAAAGATATGTACAAGGAAGAAAGATTGAAGAACCCTTTAAATAATTAACAATTAACAATTCACAATTTGCGTCAAGGGTGCGTCAAGGGGCGCCCAATATTCCGGGCACAGGCGGTTCTTCTGGCGCAAAATTTCGGTTGCAAAAAGGAGTTGTTATCTATGGCTAGACAAAATGGCATTAGTTTAGAGGATATGTTAAAACTTGATGTAATGAAATCCTGCAAATTAATTGGAGGATTTAGGGGTGCTAGAAATACAATATCTAGAATAAATATAATGGCAGATCCTGATATATTAGAATGGACCACAGAAGGTGAATTTTTATTAACTACTGCCTATTCTTTTAAACAGGACAATATAGATGCTCAATTGGAACTTATAAAAGAATGTGCATCGAAAAAATTAGCAGGTATTGGAATAAAAATATCACCTTATCTGGAGGCCCTTTCTCCAGAAGTTATTGATCTAGCAAACGATTTAAGTTTTCCAATAATAGATATACATTACTCTATTCCTCTATCAGATATAATGATGTCTGCCTTTAAAGAAATATTCAATAAGCAAGCATCTTTACTAGAAAGAATTGAAAAGGTTCATGAGCGATTAATGGGTGCTATGCTAGAGGGCAATGGATTAGAAAACTTAACACAAATAGTGCAGGAAAATATAAAAAATCCTGTAATCCTTCACTTAAGTTTTTCCAATGAAATCATTGAATGTATAAATGGAGTAAACGATTCCTATAATTCTGAATTAATTAAGGAAGTAAAAGAATTTTATGAACCAAATAATACAAAGAATAGATTAAAGAAACTAATTGAAGATAAGGTTCTTATTAACGGTAAGTATATTAAAAGAATGATTATGCCTATAGTACTAAGAGACCATATATATGGGCATCTATTTACTTGGAGTACAGATATGCCTTTGGGAGGCTTTGACTTAGCCATAATTGAATCGGCTTCAACGACCATAGCGCTTTCAATATTACAAGAATTATCAATTAAGGAAGTAGAAATTAGATATAGATCAGAGTTCTTTGAAGATTTGATTTCTATAGATTCAAAGAGAAAGAAAAAGGCATTAGATAGGGCTAGATTTTTTAATTTACAGCTTGAAAACTATTACGCAATAGAGGTAATGAGCTTTAAACATAAAAATGAAACCAATGAAACAGATATATTAATTGATTACATACAAGATTTTATAAATCCAATAGTCAATACCATAGAAGAATTGATGCAGTACTTAAATCTAAGGGGAATAGTATCTACCAAGGTTAATGGGGTACAAATTTTATTAAGCTTCCAAGATAAAAGACAGATTTCAGATAAGATTAAGGACTTCAACCAAAAAATCATGGAATGTATATCCAATAAATGTGATAATTTGGATGTGAAAATAGGTGTAGGAAGAATATATAAAGGTTTAGACAATGTAGACAAGAGTTTCCAAGATGCTGTTAGAACTGTTAGAATAGGGAAAGTTATTACATCAAAAGAAATAGTAACCTTTGAAGAATTAGGTATCTTTAAAATTCTATCTCAAGACAGTTTAGTAGATGAATTGGAGGATTTCTACAACTCTACACTAAAACCTTTGGTTGATTATGATAATAAAAAGTCTACAGAACTTGTTAAAACCTTAGATGTATATTTTAAAAATAATGGAAATTTAACTAGAATATCTGAACAACTATTTACTCATTATAATACAGTTTTATATAGAATTACCCGTATTAGTGAAATAACAGGAATGGACTTAGAAGATCCAAATCATAGGTTAAATTTAGAGATAGCCATTAAGATAAAAGAATTATTAGGGAAATAATTAGATAATAAGTCAGGGACATTCTTCAGTAAGTTCTACTATCTAACTGAGGTATGTCTCTTAATTTTTTTGCAATTTAAATTTTCGCAAATAAATGATATTATATACATTGACTAACCTCAAGGAGTGGATAAATTGGAAATAAAAATAAATAATGCTATACTTCATATACTTGATTCAATGACATCACTACCTGTTTATTCTCAACAAAGTTTAGAATTAGATGATGAAAAAGTACAGGAGTTTATTGGGAAACATATTGAAAGATTATTTAATGATCAAGGAGTTAAATCAGGAAAGTTTACGGAAAACTCAAAAGTTAAGGAGCTAATTAAAAATATAAATGAAGATTTTATTAATACCAGTATATCTATTGCAGAAAAATTATATGAACTTATGCTAAGGTATATCGAAATACCTAGTGGTGATTTATTAATGGCTTCTCTAAATATTGAGGGTCATAATTATTTAGTTATTATAAAATTTAATTACAAAGAAGGGTATACTCATTATGTTGATTATGGAGATTCTGGTACATCAAATAAAATAGTTGTCAACAAAGTAATGTTTCCATCAGAAACACAGAAAAACATTGAGGCAGCATTGATTAATTTAGAAGACCTATCTCTAAGGATATTTGAAAGAGAATATGAAATTGAGGGAGAAAAGACATTGTATTTCTCTAAGATGTTCTTAGGTTGCGATACAGACCTTTCCATTAAAGAAAGTATTAAGGTTATTAGAGAAGTAGCTAAGGATATTACAAAGAAATATTATGATGAAGATTTCGGAAAAGTATCCGAAATTAAAGAAGCTATTTATGATAATCTTGATAACGGAGCCATCGAAGTGGAAAATGTAGCAAATAAGATATTTAGAAATATTCCTGATGCTAAAAAGGAATATATAGAAAGAGTTGAAGAGGCAGGAGTTAATAAGGTTGTAGATTTGGAAGGGAAAAAACCAGAAAAGAAATTAACGGTGCATAAAATCAAGATGGATAACGGTATAGA
>CAYMGW010000331.1:0-2948 GCA_964390085.1 uncultured Tissierella sp. | reverse complement strand
AGTTCTAGCTTTAGTCTGTGTTTAAAGTACTTATTTAGATATTTTAAAAGCCTTTAGGCTTCTTTTTCTTGGGTTGTGAGTAAAATCCAGTAAGTAGACCTAAGGGACCTCCCCTTAAGTCCCTCTTAGAACCGTACGTGAACCTCTCAGCTCATACGGCTCCCATTATCCAGCCGATGGTAATATTCCAAACTTCCAGTGTACAAACAGATTCTTATCACGCCTGGCTATTGTACCAAGCCAATGCTCAGCACGACGCCTTGCCTTTCGTTTCTTATATTTTCTACGAACCCAATTTACAAGACGCCCATTAATGTATTGTAATACATCATAAATCTCTGATTTGTAAAAGTGCGTGTAATAATTAATCCATCCCTGTATCTTACTGTTGAACATATTTGCTATATCCCATAAATCTTTTCAGGCTTCAGTTGCAATTTCCAACTTCGAACTTCTTTACGTATAGATTTCTTCGCTTTCTCACCAATAGCTGATGGGAAGTTTGTAAAGAATTTTCCATATTTATTCTTTGCATGCCTCGGTCTAAATGTATATCCTAGAAAGTCAAAGGATGTATACTCATGATTTCCTTTTCGGTCTTCATCTTTGCAGTATACAATTCTTGTCTTCTCCAGATTTAATTCTAGTCCAAACATCAAAAATCGTTCTTTTAATCTTCTTTGCAGATATTTAGCCTGTTTTAGAGATACGCAGTGTGCTATTCCATCATCTGCATATCTTGCTCAAGGTATTGTTGGAAATTGTTTTGTCATAAAGCCATCAAATACATAGTGTAGAAACAAGTTTGAGAGTACTTGACGGACTGCTATTTTGCTCTCCTTTCTCAGGAAGTTACTCCGCTTCAGCACAATAGGTCGCCCTAATGCACTGGGAGCCTGCTACATGACTCTCTGGCAATTACCATGACCAGACTTTCACTGGTAACAAACTATGGCTTGCAAGGCGCACCAAATACATTGTTAGAAGAACGTGGCGATGTCTTTTCACCAATAATTCTTCGCATAATATAAAAATGTATCTTTATTACTACTAATTATTTTTTATTTCATAGCTTACAATCTTACTATTTTTATATATCATTATTATAAAAGTTCCCGATGAATCATATGTTCTTACTGTGGTACTCTCACCTCTTAAACCTCCACTAAAGTTATCAGCATAAACATCTAGTCCATTTATGCCTAATTCTTCTTCTAGATATTTTTGTGCTACTAACTCTTGTTTAACCATAATTCTATTTTCAAAGCCAGATAGTTTATAATAGGAAAACATTAATGATGTTGCAATCACAATACCTATTGCTAATGCAATATTTTCTTTTGCAGTTCCTTTTCGTTTATATGAATAGCTTAATATCAGATTAATTACGAATGATAATAAAAAAATATATCTTGGATTAATAAGGATGTTTTGAGTAGACTTGATTAATAAATACACCATAACAGGTAGTCCTATAATATATGATGAATACTTAATCCACTCTACATTACTTCTATAATTAACTATACCTATTAAAATAATAGTACTAATACTCAAAAATACATAAAAAACTCCAATTACTGTATCTGTTACATAATAAGATATTGAAAATAACAAGACCGTAATCAATGTTCCTATAAACAATCTTACCTTATCCCAACGTTTATTCTTTTTTTTATATATAGCCCTCTCTAATCCTGCTAGACCTATTAATATCATAGATAATACTAATACAATCATAATATCATATCCTTTCTAAAAACAATTACTTCACCTATCCACATAGCAATTTACACAAATGTACATTATTCTACTGTTATACAATATCTTGTTTTCATCAACAGACCTCCAGAGAACTGCGCTGAAATCGCCATTTCTTCTAACGTCCCAGTATTTGCTACGTCCCTGAACCGGACCTCAGAGATAGACCTCCTGGTGAAGAGATGTGGTGCACAATACCCGAAAAACTTGCCCGGGTGCACCCTTGCGCAAATACATTGTGCGAAGTTTGTCGCACAATTAATTACACTGCTTAAACTGAATCTATATTTCTTTATTAAGCTCCGCTTTTAACCAATCTCCATATATAATATAAAAGCCTTCATGACTTTCTTCTATCATCCAATCCATTTTATCTGAACACCAATATATATCAAATCCATCTGTATAATATAAATTTAACGCTGATAAATCCATTATGTAGGAGACAGAATTTATGCCACCAGTATTTATTTCATAAATTTTTTCTACACCTTTTCGTACTAATATAGATAACAAATTCTCAATTTTCACTTTCTCTTGAAAATCTGATTTATCAAAACACACGGTATCCTTTTCATTAAGCATTGATTTGTACCAAGTTTTGTTTATCTTCTTCTTAAGCTCTTTTATTTTTTCTATAGATAACACTCTTCTATAAAATAAAGGTTCTATATTTTCTAGCCTCTCTTCGTCAATACTATTAATATGATTAATAAATTTTTTTTTCTCTTTATTACAGATTTCTGTTTTTAATTCTTTAGATACATCACTATAATGAGTTCTTTCATCTATTTTTGCGTTCTCACATACAGATATTATTGTTTTCTTAATTTCTTGTAACGAGTCAAACTTTTCAGGTGATATAGTTTCTATCTTATTTAAAATAGCTTGAGATATATCCTTCTTTATGAGGCAATAAGGATTTTTACTATTGAAATCCTCCAATAAATCCATTATTTCTTCATTTTCATAATCAATACCTTCTTTATAAATTTCATTAATCTTCTGAAATAGTTCTGCAAATGCATTTCTTGACCACTCAATAATTTGAATATGATATCGTCTTGAGTATGTATGAAATCCATTAATTCTTTTATCCATTCCTATTAGTTACTCCCTCCTTAAATTTCGCAGTCACGGTAGACGTGCTGGTTGCCCAGCACACCCCGCTCGGATCCCAGCATGCA
>CAYMGW010000330.1:2190-2950 GCA_964390085.1 uncultured Tissierella sp. | reverse complement strand
GAGCTGTTGAAAATATTTATTCTGGAGAAGTGTCTGTTAGAGGATTAGAAGGATATATTTAAAGGGTTATCTTAATTTATAGATAACCCTGATTTATTAAGTATTGGTAAAGTCTTAATGGCAACAACTGAAGCTGCTACAAATTTTAGAAAATCACCAGGTAAGAAAAGTAGACAACCCATTTTAAGTACTGCTTCAAATGATAGTCCTTTAGCCATTACAATATTTAGAATGTAATACATATAAGGTAGCCCAAATAAATATATAACTATGGTTCCAACTAAAGAAGCAATCCAGATATTTTTGGTAGATATTTCATTTCCAGAATGTACAATTTTTCCAATAATATAAGCTGCAAAAATAAATCCAATAATAAATCCAAAGCTAGGCTTCATTACGGCTTGAATTCCACCACTAAAACCTGCAAATATTGGTACTCCAACTAAACCTAAGACTATGTAGACTATTTGAGACAAAGCACCTAATTTAGGCCCTAAAATAAGACCAGATAAAATAACAAACAAAGTCTGCAAAGTAATAGGAACTTCACCTAAAGGAATACTAATAAAAGCTCCTACAGCTGTAAGTCCCGTGAACATGGCAACTAAAGTCATTTCTTTTGTAGTTAATTTCATCCTATTACCTCCTATTGTCAACTAAATACACAAATATTGTTTACAATAGTATAATAGATGAAATTTAATGAATTGTCAACTATAAAAAAGTAAAAGGTTTACATATATAATTTTTCTTTAACCTA
>CAYMGW010000330.1:0-2180 GCA_964390085.1 uncultured Tissierella sp. | reverse complement strand
TATTATCATAACTATTATATTCAATCAAAGCTTTACCAAGATAAACAATATCATCAATGGAGAAGCCATTACATGCTTTATTCATATTTTCTTTAATATTATTTAGAATTCTAGGGTTTTTCATAATATATTCTATGAGATTTTTAATTTCCTTTATCTTATATACATAGATGGCTAATCCATTTTTCACCAAAAAATCAAGATTTTCCTTTTCTTGACCTGGAATATAATAAGGAATAATCATAGGTAATCTTTTTGCTATTGCTTCTGAGACAGTAAGCCCTCCTGGTTTTGTTATAAGTATATCTGAATTTTCCATAATAGTTGGGATATTATTTGTAAATCCATAAAGAGTAATCTTTTTGTTTTCAATTAAATCAGTATACTCTGTTTCTATAGATGATTTTAATTTTTCGTTAGTACCGCAAACTACTACAACATGATAATCTCCTTCAAGAGTAGTGATATTATCTAGTACCTTTATCATGCTTTTAAGACCCAGACTTCCTGCCATTAATAATATCTGGAAAGGTTTTTCATTAGCAGATATTGTTTCGTTTCCATTTAAAAATTCGGATTTAATTGGTATACCATATGGAAATATTCTATTTTTAGGGATACCTTGATTAAATAAAGTTTTCCCAGTATGATTGCTAGCAACAATATAAGCATCTACATTTTCATTTACATAAATTTTATGTGCCTCATAATCAGTAACAACAGAAATGAAAGGTACATTAATAAAACCTTTTTCCTTTAAAGAGCCTACTACACATATGGGAAATGAATGAGTTGAAATAATTAAATCTGGATCTTCTTTCAAAATTATATTATAAATTTTTTCCTTAGCAATTTTTGCTAAAGATATATTGAGTAATTTATTAGGTTTCTCTTTATTGCTAATATCATATAAATTCCCATATAGTCTAGGGAAATTGTTGATTATAATTTTACATGAGCCAGATATAAAAGAGTCTAAGTTTTTACTTATAGCCAATAGTACATCTACTTTTTTAACCATAAACCCATGCTGAATAAATTCTTTTTCTAGACATGAAGCAGCTTCATTATGCCCTCCACCTACGGAGGCAGTAAATATCAATACTTTTTTCATATATAAGACCCCTTTGCTAGAATAATACCTTAAGATAATTTTATAAATAGCATATTAATTATTTTAATAAATTCTCTATACTAATATACCCATTACTATAACGCCATATAATATAAATTTGATGCACTATGTAGAAAATTTATAATTTCAGTGTTTATATCTTATAAATATGCACAATAAACATTATTTAAATCATTATTAAAAATTTCTTGACAAAAAGATTATATAGACCTATACTGTATATATAATACATATACAGTATATACGAAGATAACAGTTGCAAAAGGAGGGACGTTATGAAAATAATAGTATCTAATTCTTCCAACGAAGCTATATATGAACAAATTGCTAACCAGATAAAAGGAATGATAATAAAGGGAGAATTAATGGAGGGGGAAGCTTTACCTTCTATAAGAGGGTTAGCAAAGGATCTTCAGATATCTGTCATTACAACGAAAAGGGCTTATGAAGAATTAGAAAAAGAAGGATTTATTGAAACGATGCAAGGTAAAGGCTCCTTTGTAGCTATGCAAAACAAAGAACTAATGAAGGAAAAGAAACTAAAGATTATAGAAGAAAAACTATCAGAAGTGGTAGAAGAATCTAAATTATTAGGTCTTAGATACAAAGAAATTGAAGAAATGTTAAAGATTTTATTTGAGGAGGTTTAAATATGTTAGAAGTAAATAATTTAACTAAGGATTTTAAAAAATTCAAATTAGACAATGTATCATTTAAGTTAGAACCAGGATATATAATGGGATTTATTGGACCAAATGGAGCGGGGAAAAGTACAACTATAAAACTTATAATGAATTTGCTTAAAAAGGATTCTGGCGAGATAAAAATATTTGGCAAAGATAATATACAGTTTGAAAAAGAAATAAAAAATAGAATAGGTTTTGTATATGATGAATCCTATTTTTATGAGGATTTAACTATTAAACAAATGAAGAATATAATAGCACCATTTTATAAAGAATGGGATGAAAAATTGTTCAATAAATATATTAATGATTTTGATTTAGACCTTAATCAAAGAATAAAGAAATTATCTAAAGGTATG
>CAYMGW010000329.1:0-2953 GCA_964390085.1 uncultured Tissierella sp. | reverse complement strand
TCATTAAAAACAAAAGCATACCTATAGGAATAAATGCCATAACCCAGAACCCTAAATTAACTGGTAAACTCATATATAATCACCATTCTTTGAAATATTTTAATAATTTG
Source organism: uncultured Tissierella sp. (assembly GCA_964390085.1). Classification (GTDB taxonomy): domain Bacteria; phylum Bacillota; class Clostridia; order Tissierellales; family Tissierellaceae; genus Tissierella. Next base: position 2,843 of record CAYMGW010000329.1, on the reverse strand, counting down.
TAATCTTTATTTCTCTATTTTATCATATAAAATTAATATAATTTAACTATCATAACTTACTAAAAAATCTGAAAAAACAGCCCATAACCCAATAACTCCATGGATTTAAGGCTGTTTTTTATGCATTATTATGGAATAACTTAGTAAATCTTTTATACTAATAATCTCTTAATTGTATTATAAGTGATATTAGTCATATTCTCAAAAGTATACCTCATATGAAGTCTTTCTGTTATCTTGTGTCCATCCTTACCATAAGTCCCAATATTAACTAATGGCACATCTACTTCCAATATTTCATCTATAGGATGATTGTACTTAGAACCCCAAGCAGGCATATTTCTTTCCAATACCTTGAGACTTTCTCTACTATCACTCATGCCCATAAAACTCATATCTGAAATAAATGGATAAAACATCTTAGTCACTATTGGCTTATCAGAATAATCCTGTACAAACTTTATAGATTCCTTTACCGATGAGATTAAAGCCTTTTCCCCTGGATTGTCTCCTAACATTTCCATCCTTGCGCAGAATGTTGAAGAAAAATAAATTATAATTGCAGGAGATTTATCTACTGCCCATTTCCAAGCTTCATCTACTACTGTTACACTAAATTTTCTTAAATCCATGGCTGGATCCTTTTCATTTAACTCTTTAGCAAAATTATGGATATATACTCTAAATTTATCTCCATGTATTGTAGCTAATTCATTATAAAATTCATCCCAAGTATATACTCTATTTTCCCAAGGTAGTTCTGTATACACATGTCCTCCCATCTCACAAAATCTCTTATATGAATCATTTAGATACTTAATAACATTGTCAAAGGCCTCTATTGCCTTTTCTTTTACCTTAACCATTACATCTTCAGGACTCATTCTGTGTACAAAGAAATTATAATATGAATAAGCTGCAATTGCAGTTTGAACTGTGTATATGTCCTTAAAGTCAGCTTGTTTCAAGGATATAGGAGGAATAGTTACTTCTCCTTGAGCCTCATCACATAATTCAGGATTTAAATCCATTAATCTAGTTATCTCAGCAACTATTAGATTAGGATCTAAGCCCCCAAATGCTTGACCAACATGGGTTTCCTTTCCTGTAACATAGAAAGATGGCAACATCTTACCTATTGTTCCAAAATAAACATATCTATTTTCATCTTTTTCATGATATGGAGTAGAATAATCTGCATTTATAGCAGCAATATATTCTAAATTATATTTGGCTTTCCATTCCTTCAATACCTTTAAACATGATATTGCACCATGAGAATTATCCTCTTCATCACACTGAGCCATGGCAATAATATTTCCATCTAATTCCTCTGGATGCTCAGAGAAATATTTGATTAGATACATATGAGAAGCAACCCCAGCCTTCATATCTAATCCACCTCTACCAAACATATACTCTCCAGAATCTATATCCTTATTTACATCATCACCTAGATTTAATTCCTTTAACAAACTTGGTAGTATATCTGGATTAAAAGCATGCTCCTTGATGGTTCCAAAGTCATCTACACCTACAGTATCAAAATGCCCCATAAGTAATATAGTCTTATTGGAATTTCCTTTTGTTCCTCTTACCATAGCTATTACATTGTATCTCTCGATTTCATCATTTACTGTTCGCTGCATAAGTAGATACTCTGAATTATTTTTGAAATAAGGAATCTCATTATAAAATTCATATATCTTTTTAGCACAATCCGTTTCACCCGAAGTCTTTACTATACTAGGGATTCTAATAAGGTCTTCTGTTATCTTTTTTACATCTTCGTAGCAATTTAAATACATATTATCCCTCCTATTTTGTTTTTGATGGTTCAATAAGTTCACTTTATGGTGCCAGGCACCAATAAATGAACTTATTCCACAATCTTTCTTATGGCATTAGTCGTTACATTTACATTCTTACTTATCTGCATTATTGTATATCCTTGATTTAATGCTTTACAAGCATATTCATACTTATACTTTAATAAATATCTTTTTCTAGAACCCTCCTTAATTAATTCATATTCTACAGATGTAGGACATACTGATTTTAATATATTATCAAGAGAAACAACTTTTTTATCCTTATTTTCTTCTCTAAATGATTCTTTAAATTCATCAGTACCTATAATATTTTGCTCCTCAAACTCCTGATTTAATGTATTGAAATCCTCTGGAGACTTATCCATCAATTCCTTATATTTTTTTATAGCCTCTAGCCTATTTGGTGAAAATATATTTAATAATTCATCTATATTTACTAGATTGTCTAGGTTCATCCTATAAAACACATCAGAACTCCATTTATATTTAACCATACAACTACAAATATTAGCATATACTGGATTATTATGTATATATTTTATTAATCTTAAAAGATAGGATTCATCCTGAACTAAAATACTTCTATACCTACCTTCAAAGGGAGAACCTGTCCTTTCTTTTTTTCTATTATAGTATTTAGCATACCTAGTATTTATTCTATGCATTATCTGACTAATGGGAATATTATGAGTTTTTATGAGAAAATGATAATGGTTATCCATTATAACATAAGCTAATATGTAAAAATCAAATATTTCTTTTACTTCAGAAACAATCTTTAATAATTCCACCTTTTCTTCATTTCCTTCAAAAATAAATCCCTTGTTATTCCCCCTATGAATAATATGGTATATTGCACCATAGTATTCTATCCTCGGCCTTCTTCCCACAAGACCTCACTCCCCTGTATATATTACATTATATTATATATTCTACAAAATTTCCTAAAATCCATTATTTTTACTTGTAAAATTTAAAATAAGTAACATTTTTGGTGCCAGGCACCAAAAA
>CAYMGW010000328.1:0-2966 GCA_964390085.1 uncultured Tissierella sp. | reverse complement strand
TATACTGATTTTAAATCAGATTGCTGCCCAAATTTTAGAGGCAAAAATTGAGAGAAATAAAAATGAAAAATTATATAAAAGCTTAGGTGTTATAACTGGAGTAGGAATAATAATTTTACTGGTATAGGGGAGGAAAAGTATGGAAGTAGATTTAATTTTTAAGATTGCTGGACTTGGAGTACTTGTAGCTATTATACACACTTTACTTGATAAATCTGGGAAAGAAGAATATGGATTTATAGTTACTATACTTGGATTGGCTATTGCTTTTGGAGCAGTAATAAACCTAATTAGTAAGCTTTTTGATAATGTAAAGGTTCTATTCAGATTGTAATACTATGATGAGGGGAATATGAGATGGAAATTATAAAGATAGTAGGTATAGGAGTCGTGGCTACAGTATTAATTGTTATATTAAAGGACACTAGACCAGAGTTTACTTTATTTATAAGTTTGTTAACTGGTGTTATTATATTCACTATGATTTTAGGCGAATTATCCTATGTAATAGAAACTCTAAATACTTTAGCTAGAAGAGTAAATATTGAGTTTGCATATTTTTCTACAATTCTCAGGATAATTGGAATGGCTTATATAGTAGAGTTTGGAGCACAGATATCTAGAGATGCTGGAGAAGAAAGCATTGCCATGAAGATAGAGTTAGGTGGAAAAGTATTAATTATGGTACTTGCTATTCCTATTCTTTTAGCTCTTATGGAATTAATTTTAAAAATACTTCCGTGAAGGTGAAACATATGAAAAAAATCTACATTATTATTTTAGTTGTATATATATTAGTATTTGGAAGTAGTGTTTATGCTGATGACAGCAGTTTGTCTATTATGGATGAACAATTAGATATTCTAAATCTTAATGATCTAGAAAGAATTATTGAAGATACAATAAGAGAAAATGATATTTTCCCTCAGTTTAATACAAAAGATTTTTTACTGAATTTAGTAAAAGGTAATGTCACTTTTAGCCTTAAATCTCTTGTTAAAAATATTGGGTTGTTATTTTTTAAAGAATTGAGAACTTCTCTAATTCTATTGGCTAAAATACTTATTATTACACTAATTTCTTCAATATTGACTAACCTTCAATCCACATTTGAGAATGCTTCTGTTGCAGAACTAGCTAATTATATTTCTTATGTTCTAATAGCAATTTTAGTAATAAGTAGTTTTACTCAAGTTATGGATCTTGCTAGGGAAACTATAGATAGAATGGTAGGGTTTATGCAGGCAATTCTTCCGATTTTGCTTACTTTACTTACTGCAGCATCTGGACCTAATACAAAGATGTTATTTCATCCAATGATACTTATGTCAGTAAATCTTATTGGGATTTTAATAAAAACAATAATTATACCTTTGATTTATTTCTCATTCATTATAAGTATTATAAGCAATATATCAAATAGAGTAGAGTTTAGTAAACTATCTGAATTAGGTAGACAAGTAATAGCATTTATAATCTCTGGTGCACTAACCTTATTTATTGGAATAATTACTATTTATGGGTTAGGAACTAAAATAGATGGATTGACCATAAGAACGGCAAAGTTTGCTGTAGATAAGTTGATTCCAATAGTAGGAGGTTTTTTATCTGATGCTGTTGAAGCAGTAGTAGGTTGCTCTGCAATATTAAAAAATGGTCTTGGATTTATTGGGCTATTAATTTTGTTATTTATCTGTATTTTACCAGTTATTAAAATTTTGGTATTGATGTTTACTTATAAAATAATTGCAATTGTTATACAGCCAGTAGGATCCAGTAATTTAGTTGAATTTTTTAATCAAGTAGGAAAATCTTTGCTACTTATCTTAATTAGTCTTATTTCTACTGGAACAATGTTTTTCATCACTATAACTATCATAGTTGAAGCAGGAAACAATTTACTAATGCTAAGGTAGGTGAATCTATGTATGTCATATCTTTTATTAGTACATGGTTAAAGGATATAGTAGTTTTGTTTATACTTATTTCCATTGCAGAACTAATTATGCCTAAAGGGAATATGAAAAAGTATATCAATATGGTAATAGGATTATTAATTATATTTACTATTATTAGCCCTTTTGCAAAGCTGCTAAAATTAAACTTTAATTTAGAGCAAACAGTTTTTAACTATTCTAAGGAGAATATATTTGAATCCAAGGAAAATAATGAGCTATCTATTCATCAGGAAGAGCAAATAAAAGAAATATATAAAGAAAAAATTTCTAATGAAATTAGTGAGTTAATTGAAGAAAAAACTGACTATAAGGTTTTAGACATTGTGGTCGGAATAATAGATAAGGAAGAAAGCTATGGGGAGATAGATTATCTAAATATTGTTATAGGGAAAGGTACGGAAGCTACAAGCAAAAGTAAAATTTATGTTGAAAAAGTAAAGACTGTTGATATTAATAGTAATCTAAAAGAAAGCAAAGTACCAGACGGAGAATATGAAGGAGTAAAAGAGTTAATATCGAATAGCTATTTAGTGGCTAAAGATAGGATAAGAATAGATGAAAAGGGGAAAGGTGAATAAAATGAACGAAATGCTGGATAAGATAAAAAAATATCTAGAAAAAATGAACAATAAAAAGTTTATTAATAATTTATTCATAATACTACTTATATCCATCATATTTTTAATTGTAGCTAATATTTTTCTAGGGTCAAAAACTAAAAACATTGATGATAGCAATACTATATATCAAAAAGAAATCGATTATAATCTGGAATCTGATTATAGTGGTTATCTAGAGAAAAAATTAGTTGACATTCTTAGCAAATTAAACGGAGTTGGTAAAGTAAGTGTAATGGTAACCTTAGAGAATAGCATTGAAAAAATTACAGCTGCAAATACTACTAAGACCACAGAAAATACTGTAGAGAATGATTCTGAGGGAGGGACTAGAGAGGTACATAGGGAGGATTTAACGACTCAAGTAGTGACTCGAGGTAATGACGGTTCC
>CAYMGW010000327.1:0-2974 GCA_964390085.1 uncultured Tissierella sp. | reverse complement strand
GAATAGGGCTGCAGTAACAGGAATGACTAAGAGTAATAAATCAATAAGTGAAACTCTAAATAAAACAGCTCTAGACAATAAAGAGACAGACCAACCTTCTTGGAATAGTGGTAAAAAAGAAGGAAAACGCATAAATATAATAAATGGAGAAGTCAAAGACGGTTGGGAAAGTGGAGATGTAAGACTTATTGAATGGAAAATCTATATAAACTATTTAAAACAAAATCTAGGTGAAGGCGTTAAGGTTACAGACACCATACAATATGATGGAAAAATTAATTTAGATAGTGTTAAGATTATGAAATATACTGTAAATCCTACAACGGGAGTTCCTATTGATGGAGAAGAGCTTGATAATTACGAGAATTATGTTAATAAGCCACTAGAGGACGAAGGTAAAACACTTAGTATAGACTTTGGTGATTTTACTGTAAATGAAAGATATGTAATAATCTATACGACAACCGTTCCAGATAAATCCTTACCATCTTATAGTAATGAAGCTATTGTTGATGTGGGAGGTACAGAATATCCTTATGACGCATCTGTTAGTTATGCTGAGGCGGAGAAATTTATAGAGAAGAAGGCTTTAGATGTAGAAGGTAAGACAGTATACACAGATGATGAGATTGATTGGGAACTAGTCATAAATAAAAGCTTATCAACTAATTTTACGAATGTGGAGATTACAGATACCATTGCTAAAGGAATGGCATATAAAAAGGATAGCCTAAGAGTTTATAAGATTGAAGGCGATAATGAAGTGTTGGTTACTGATAATTATACCTTTAATATCGAAGGAGATGACAATACAAGTACTATACTAAGAATTCACTTTGACAGTATCGACCACAAATATATTATTAGATATAAGACAATAGTTATTGCTAAAACTGGAACAGTAAACAATAATGCGGTTATTACAGGTTCTATGATAACAACGACAAAGGAATCGGGAGAAACTCTTACAGTTGAAAAATTCGGTTTTACAGGTGGAAAGATTAATCCTAAAAAAGGAAAGATTCGCATAATAAAGGTAGACGGGGATGTAGAAGGTAATCCTGTCATAGATAATAATCTTGTGGAGGCTCAGTTTAAATTATGGTATGATCTTAATGGCATACTTACCGAATTCAATGATGGCCAATTATTTACCGCTAAGAATGGAGTATTAGATATAGAAAATCTTCCTCTAAGAGAATATGAATTAGAAGAGATAACAGCACCAAAAGGGTATGATGGATTAAAAAATAAGATAAAAATTAATGTAGATAAGCAATTCCAAGATAATCCAGAAAATATAATACTAGTTCAAGTAGAAAATAATAAAAGTAAAGTAGATGTAAAAGGAGTTAAAGGGTGGGTTGGTGGACCAAAACCTTCTATAACATTTCAATTATTTAGAGATAATGTACTTCAAGAGGAAAAAGTATTAACAGGACAAGAAACTACACCATGGAGCTATATTTGGAGTAACTTAGCTAAGACAGATGAACAGGGAAATGAGTATGTATATAGAGTAGACGAGAAGGATGTTCCTGAACATTATACAAGAGCAGTAACAGAAATAGAAGGCGGCTTTAAGATTACAAATACCTATACATCACCAAAGACAAGTGTAACAGTTAATAAAATATGGGTAGATGGACCTACACCAAGACCTTCTATAAATCTACAACTATATAGGAACAATGAGCCGTATGGAGATAAAGTAACCTTAACAGATGGAACAACATCTCATACTTGGACTGATTTAAATGAGACAGATGAAAATGGAGTAAAGTATGAGTATACAGTTGATGAGGACAAAGTTTTAAATTATGGGAAATCAATATCAAAATCAGAGGATGGGTCAACCATAACCATAACTAATACCTACGGTTCACCAAAAGCGGATGTAATAGGAAGAAAGATATGGGTACATGGTTCGTCTAACAGACCTACTATAAAGCTACAATTATATAGAAATGGGATTGAATATGGTTCTCCTGTAGAGTTAAGTAATGGAGATTTGAGTTATGTTTGGAAAGACTTAGATATAACAGATAGTAAGGGAACTGATTATGTCTATATAGTAGATGAAGTAGAAGTACCAGAAAACTATAAAAAATCAATAGATGGTTTAATAGTTATCAATACCTATGTAATACCAAAGACACAAATAATTGGTAGAAAGGTATGGGTAGGAGGATCAAGTACAAAACCAACTATAGAGCTGCAGCTATATAGAGATGGTGAAAAATTTGGTAATCCTGTGAAATTAGAAAACGGGACAACGGAATACACTTGGGATGACTTAGACAGAACGGATATTGCTGGTAATGAGTATAAATATACTGTGGATGAAGTTACAGCACCAAGCAGTTATAGAAAATCAATATCAGAAGACGGTCTAACAATAACTAACAGATATATACCACCATACGAACCAGTAGATCCAGACCCAACAGACCCAAATCCACCAACAAAACCACCTGTAGACCCAGAGCCAGAAAAACCTGTGGATCCAGAGAAACCTGTTGAACCAGAGAAACCTGTTGAACCAGAGAAACCTGTTGAACCAGAGAAACCAGTAGACCCAGAAAAACCAGTAGATCCTGAAAAACCAACAGAGCCACCTACTGAACCGGAAAAGCCAACAGAGCCTGAGGTTCCTGAAGAACCAGAGGAGCCAACAGAGCCAACGGAACCTACTAGTCCAGTAGAACCAACGGAACCAGAGGAGCTAGAAATACCAATAGTCATTACACCACCAAAAGGTGGAACTATTGAGTTTGACGAAAATGGTAATTGGAAATATGTTCCAAACCCGGGTTTTGTAGGCAAAGATAGCTTTGTTATAAGACATCCTGATGGAACAGAGGAATTAATAGAAATAGACGTAGAAGCTCCAGCAGGTGGAATAGAAGTACCAACTCTACCAAAGACTGGACAAGTTAATTCAATATTAATGTACCTTGTAGGATTATTCTTC
>CAYMGW010000326.1:2130-2991 GCA_964390085.1 uncultured Tissierella sp. | reverse complement strand
CTCTCTGTTTGTATCCAGAGTCTATCCAGATATAATCCTTTTGCCTGAGAATTTCGCTTTTTTTATTGGGATAAAAAAAGTTTGTCCCTTCGGCGGCTTAAAAATTTAAGCCCTCTCTTATATCTTTCACCTAGTATAGTATATATTTAGTTTTATATATTGGAATAGCTATTCTCATAAAGAAATAAAAAAAATAAAGAGAGAACAAACCCCAAGTTTGCTCTCTCTGTTTGTATCCAGAGTCTATCCAGATATAATCCTTTTGCCTGAGAATTTCACTTTATTTCATTGGGATAAAATAAAGTTTGTCCCTTCGGCCACTTTTGAAGTTCTCTCTTATATCCTTCAACTAGTAAATTATTTAATTCTTATATCGTTTACATTATACAATAGAAAAATATAGCTGTCAACAATGTTTGTATGAGCTTCATTATATTTACAGTTTGTTTTCAAGCTCTTACTACGGTTTTCATTGAATTAGTTGAAATTTATCAAAAACAACTATTAGCTCTTAGTATATTGCAGGGAAGAATAGATTAATGCTACTCTTAATTATGAAGAGTTAGGGAACTTATAAAGAAATTATAAAGTTTTATAAATTTATACCAATATAATTTATAATGAAACATGTAGGGGGGACCTTTCTATGAACGAAAAAATATTAATTGTTGAGGACGATAAAGATATTGCTTTATGTATAAAAGAATATATTGAAAAAAAGGGATACAGTGGTATATGGGCATCTACAGGAAAAGAAGGATATGATGAATTTAAAAGAGATAAGTTTCAGCTTTTAATACTAGATATTATGATGCCTGAGATGGATGGGATAACACTTTGTAAAAATATAAGGCTCATAAT
>CAYMGW010000326.1:565-2120 GCA_964390085.1 uncultured Tissierella sp. | reverse complement strand
TACCAATACTTATTATAAGCGCAAAGAGTGAAGATTATGATAAGGTTAGGGGATTAAACTTAGGAGCTGATGATTATATTACAAAGCCATTCAGCTTAACTGAACTTTATGCAAGGATAGAATCTCATTTGAGAAGATATAGAAGATATAATTCTATAAATGAAAGTGCTAATATTTTAACTTATAATAATGGACTTGCTATATATGAAGATGGGAAATATGTTGAAGTAGATGGCAATAATATACACCTAACTTCAAAGGAATTTGAGCTTCTTATGTTAATGGCTCAAAATCCAAAAAAGGCTTTTACTAAAAAAGAACTTTATGAAACAGTATGGAGTGAACAGGATGTAGATGGAAATAATACAGTAACTGTTCATATTAAAGAAATTAGGGAAAAGCTTAGGGATGATGTGAAAAGTTCTAAGTTTATTGAGACTGTATGGGGAATAGGCTATAGATTTATAGGAGAAAAGATAATATGAAAATAAAAAATTGGCTTATCTTTTCGTATATAACGGTAATGTTTATTCCAATATTAACAGCAGTGGTACTTTTCTTTTGGATGGAAAATTATAATAGGGAAACAGAAATAAATGATTATATTGTAAATATGAAAAAGTTTCAAAAGTATGATGAAATATTAAATAATAAAGAACTTTTTCTTCATCCCAAAAATGAACTAAACATCATTGATCCCAAGGATAGTAATAATACAAAAATTGAACTATATGATAAAAATGGAGTTGAATTATATACATCAAGTGGGGATAAAATGATTATTTCAAGTTCTATAGAACAGCTTTACTCAAATCTTTATGAAATAAAGCATGGATTTAGGGCAGATACATTAAAGAAACCTATTTTTAATGATGGAAATTTAATTGGATTTTATAAAATAACAATAATGCGTACAAAAATAGTTAAAGGAGTAAATAATGCAACCATCAAAGCTCTTGTTATATTTATTATAGTGTTCTTTGGAGTATTAATATGCATGATTAAATTAATGGATAAAAAATTTAATAGGCCCATTTTACTTTTAATAATGGCTATGAATGATTTTGCAAGAGGAGAGGAGACATCTATAAAATATAAGTCACAGGATGAAATAGGTGAACTTATAAATCATTTTAACAATATGAAGAATGAAATTCAGCAGAAAAATGCTGAAATAGAAAAGGAGCAGAAATCTAAAGAATATATGATAGCGGCAATATCACATGATTTAAAAACTCCATTAACAGCTATAAGAGCATATGCGGAGTTAATTAATTCTAAAGATGAGGAAAATAGTGCAAGACATATTTCAAGTATATTAAATAAATGTGATTACATGACTAATATGCTAGAAGATTTACTAATGTATACAGTGTTATCTTCAAATTATGTTATGAACTTTGTCAATGTAGATGGAGAGGAATTTTTTCAAATGCTTTTTTCAGGTTATGATGAAGTTTGTTCGAAGCATAATATAAGATTTAAAACTGAAGTAAAGGTTAATGGAAGTTTTTGTGTTGATGTTAAGCAAATGATAAGGTTAGTTGATAATCTA
>CAYMGW010000326.1:0-555 GCA_964390085.1 uncultured Tissierella sp. | reverse complement strand
TCCCGATTGGATATGTGAGCATGAGAAGCAAAAACTTGAAGAGTTCAGAAAGGAAGGCGCTATTATATTAGTTAAAAATGAAGGAGAAGAAATATCAAAAGAGCATATAGAAAGGATTATGGAACCTTTTTATAAAGTGGACAATTCAAGAAACAAGAAGGTAGGGACTGGACTTGGATTAAGTATAGTAAAGTTAATTATTGACAAGCATCATGGAAAAATGACAATTTTATCAAGTAGAGAAACAGGGACATTAATAACTTGCTTCTTAAAAAATGAAGGGATGGATTAGTTATGGTTAAAAAAAGAGTTATAAGTATTTTTATGGGAGCTTTATTGAGTGTTACTGCATTAGCAGGCTGTGAAGCAAAAAACAGTATTTTGCCAGAGAAAATAGTAGCCCATGCTATGGAGGCTGATGATAATATAAAGTCCTATTATGGAGAACGAAAGATTATAGTATATGGAGAGGATAATAAAGTAATAGAAAATAGTATTACAAGAGAGTGGTATAATTTAGCTGATGGAAAAATGAAAATTAGATTTGAAACTTAT
>CAYMGW010000325.1:2438-3025 GCA_964390085.1 uncultured Tissierella sp. | reverse complement strand
GCTCTTGAATATGGTGCAATTTATCCTGAGCAATGTTGTCCATCTCCATATCATGCTTACCCAGGTGCTTTAGGTATTGAAATCCCTCAAGACAAAGCTGGAGATTTAGACTATCTATCAGAACAAATCTCAGCTAAGATAGCTGAAAAAGGTGGTACTGGAAGATTTGGTACTTGGAATAGACCAGCAAACGTAGCTATTATAGAAGCTGGTGTAGAATATGCTAAGGCATATTGTGAAGGTAAAATAGAAAAATTTGATAAAGATTCTATAGTTAAGTATATGAAAGAAGTAACTGATGATGAAAACGATGAAGTTAAATTCTCAGAACTTGAAGATACTCCAAACTTCTTACTATTTGTACTAGGATCACAAATATTCTAAAAATAAGGAGTCGTTTCGACGACTCCCTTATCTTTAAGTAAAGGAGGTTATAAAGTGGATTTACTCCAAATGAAAGATATTGGAAAGAATTATTCAGGAAATCAGGTACTTAAAAATGTTTCTCTTAATATTAAAAAAGGAGAAATTCATGGTTTAGTAGGAGAAAACGGCGCTGGTAAATCAACTTTAATGAATATATTATT
>CAYMGW010000325.1:0-2428 GCA_964390085.1 uncultured Tissierella sp. | reverse complement strand
CAGAAGCAATGGATATGGGTATTGGTATGGTACATCAGGAGTTTATGCTTATTCCAGGATTTACTATTACAGAAAATATTAAATTAAATCGTGAAAATACTAAACCTACAGTATTATCTAAGGTCTTAGGACAGAAGCTAGAAAAACTAGATTTTGCTAAAATGAAAGAAGATGCTAAAAATGCTTTAAATAAATTAAATATGACAGTAGACGAATATCTTCCAGTAGCATGGCTACCTGTTGGCTATATGCAATTCATTGAAATTGCTAGAGAGATAGATAAATCAAATCTAAAACTTCTAATATTAGATGAGCCAACTGCTGTACTTACAGAGTCTGAAGCTGCACAGTTCTTAGACGTTATAAAAAGTCTATCCAATATGGGCATAGCTATTTTATTTATCACCCATAGATTAGATGAAATCAAGCAGGTCACAGATTCTATAACAATCCTAAGAGATGGTTCCTTGGTTAAATCTGTAACAACTTCTAAAATTGACATTGTTGAAATGGCTAAACTTATGGTAGGAAGAGAAATAACTTCCACTACTTCAGAAAAGAAAGCTCTAGACTCTGATGCTGCACCATATCTAGAATTAAAAGATGTCTATGTTAACATGCCTGGTGAAAAAGTAAAAGGTGTTAATCTTCAAATAAGAAAAGGTGAAATTCTAGGTCTTGGAGGATTAGCCGGACAAGGTAAAATAGGTATAGCTAATGGAATCATGGGGCTTTACCCTACAAAAGGCAGTATAATCAAAGATGGTAAAGAAATGCCTTTAAATAACCCTAGAGAAATGTTAAATAATTCTGTTGCTTTCCTATCTGAGGATAGAAAAGGTGTTGGACTTCTACTAGATGAGCCAATTGACTTTAATATTGCCTTTACTTCCCTTGAAATCCAAGAAAAGTTCATTAATAAAATTGGTCCATTAAAAATAGTCAATGGTAAGGCAATTAAATCCCATGCAGAAAGGATGATAAAGGACTTGGATATTAGATGTACAGGCCCTAATCAATATACAAGATTTCTCTCTGGTGGAAATCAACAAAAGGTATGTATAGCTAGAGCCCTTACTTTAAATCCAGAAATACTTTTAGTATCAGAGCCTACTCGCGGTATTGATATAGGAGCCAAAAAACTAGTTTTAGATACCTTAGTTAGACTTAATAAGGAGCTCAATATGACTATAATTATTACTTCCAGTGAATTAGCTGAGCTAAGGCAGGTATCAGATAGAATTGCCATCATTGCCGAAGGTAAGGTTCATACTATTCTTCCACCTGATGCATCAGATGAAGCCTTTGGTTTAGCCATGGCTGGAGAAGATATAGATAAGGCGGTGAGCTAAATGGATTGGAAAAAAGCATACGGAAAGATTGGTTTCCCTAGACTAATAATTTCTGCTTTCTTAGTAGTTTTATTGGTTACAGCAGCAATGTTGAAAATTCCACTATCAGGTATATGGCAAGATATATTTACTAGATTTGGAATGAATGTTATTTTGGTATTAGCTATGGTCCCTTCTATCCAATCAGGTATAGGTATTAACTTCAATTTACCACTGGGAGTAATATTTGGACTTATTGGTGCTTTAGTCAGCATTGAACTTGGACTTGTAGGATTTGCTAGTTTTGCTGTATCTTTAGCTATTGCAATTCCACTGGCAGTAATTGGAGGCTATCTATATGGTTTAATGCTTAATAAAGTTAAGGGACAGGAAATGACCGTAGGTAATTACTTTGGTTATTCCATTGTATCTTTTATGTGTATATTTTGGTTAGTAGCTCCATTTACAAACCCAGGATTAACTTGGGCAATGGGTGGAACAGGACTTCGTGTTACATTATCCTTAGAATCCTCTATGGGTGGAGTATTAGATAATTTTTTATCTTTCCCTATTGGTAAAATAAACTTTCCAACGGGTTTAATTCTTGCATTTGTAATTCTTGCAGCAATTGTCTGGGTATTCTCAAAAAGTAAAAAAGGTACTGCTATGAAAGTAGCCGGAAGCTCTGAAGCCTTTGCAACCTCCAACGGAGTAAATGTAGATAAACAAAGGCTCTTAGGTATTGTACTATCTACTGTACTTGCCGCTATTGGTATTATAGTATATAGTCAATCCTTTGGTTTCTTACAATTATATAATGCGCCTCTTTATGTGGCACTACCTGCTGCTGCTTCTATATTAATCGGTGGTGCAAGTTTACAAAAGGCGAAGATAATTCATGTTATAATAGGTACCTTCTTGTTCCAAGGCCTATTAGTTGTAGCACTTCCTGTAATTAATATTTTATCTGAAGGAAGTATGGCAGAAATAATAAGGATAATAATCAGTAATGGCATTATTCTATATGCACTAACTAGAAAGGCAGGTGACGCAGCATGATAGTCCCAATAGTATTTTTGGCAATATGTGTAGTTGGA
>CAYMGW010000324.1:0-3033 GCA_964390085.1 uncultured Tissierella sp. | reverse complement strand
TCCACCAAAAATTACTTCCGAAGAAACATTCCACATCTTCATAAGCAAATTATTAGCATGAATAATCCTTCCATCATTGCTTATAACTAGTATGCCATTTACGGATGCCTCTAAGATAGCCTCTAAGACTTCGGTTTTCCTTAAATTTTCTGCTTCTACCTTTCTTCTTTCATCACATTCTAATTTGAGATGGTAGATTAACTTCTCTAACTTTCTATTTTTAGAGTCTAAAAGATTATTTAATTCGACTAACTCAGAGTGAGGTTCTTGCAAACTAGATTGAACTAAAGCACTATATACAAAGTAATAAGAAAATAGCTTAAAAATATGTCCTAAGATATTTGCTAAGTTATATCCTCCAATATAAAATGCGAAAAAAATTTCAGCTATAATTTTAGTTATTAAAGACCAAGCTATAAATATATTATTTTTATTTGATTGTCTATATTTTTGTTTAAGTAAATATATCATACTTATTAATAGTATTCCACAAATTATATATCCACTTATTATTTTAAAAGAGGTTAAACTAGAATCAGTTATATAGACATCTGTAAAAATTTTTAAATGAAGTATGCAAATTACCAATACTGAAATATTCATATAAATAAAAATTGTTTTTCTTATATTAAATTTATTATTTGGTAATATAACACAGGCTAAAAAAGATAAGCTTTCCATATATCTTGCAATAATCCATAATTGTATTGGAATACTAACCATATTATCTGCAAAAGTACTCATGCCCTTATATGTGAGCATATGTATAAAATCAAAAAATGCAATAAAACCATAGACAATACCTAAAAATATTATTCTATTATTCTTATTTATTTTGTAGGTATTTAAAGATATGTTCATCATCATAAAAGCAACTATAATACTATACAACTCCACTATAGTATGATAAACCAAATAATGCTTAAAACCTAGATATATAAAGCTTATAAACAATATTATATATCCAATTGCTCTTCTAAATATTTTTAGATTTTCAAAATCCAACAATGTGTATTTTGTACTCTCCATTTCCATTTGTTCCCCCTTACCTATTATAATAAAGTAAACCTAAGCCCTATTATACAAAATATAAATGTTGTATTTTGTCATAACCTGTTATTATATTAAAAATATTAAAAATATTTTTAATATAATATACAAAGCCCTTAATGGTCTAGTTATAACTAGACCATTAAGGGCTATATACTAATCAAGAATAAAATAATTGACCTCCAATATTAACTTTTAATCTACTGATTTTAAAGACTCTACCATTTCTACATTTCTAAGTTTGTAATACATTGCAAGATTTACAAAAACTGCAAATATTAAAGTTAACAATATAGAGAAAATATAGCTTTTAAAATCTAACTTAAGTCCAAACATTATATTATCCATTTCAACTGTAGTCATTATAAATTTATGCAAAAACACTCCCATAATAAGGCCCACTAAAGTCCCAATAATAGTTAATATTGTATTTTCTCTATAGATATAGGCTGATACCTCATTATCATAGAAACCCAAAACCTTTATAGTTGCTATTTCTCTTATTCTTTCACTTATATTTACATTGGTTAAATTATATAGAACTACAAAAGCTAAGGCCCCAGCAGATATTATCATAATCAAAACTACATAGTTTAAACTTTTTATAGTATCTTCAAAATTTTCTCTAATTGCAGTATTAAAACTAACACTAGAAATTCCTTCTTTTTTTATCAATTCCCTTGATAAATTATCTTCGAATTCTTTAGAAGGAGCAGCTAAAATCCCAATTGCCTCATTGTATTTTACCTCTTTTTGAAAAATTTTCTTATAGTAATTTGGAGACAAATATGCATAGTTAAATGTGTAGTTTTCTGTAATTCCAGTTATCTTTACTGTAGCTTTATCATCCTCATTATTAATTAGGATGATCTCATCTCCTACATCTATATTTAAGCTTTTGCTTACCTGCTCAGTAATTACTATTCCCTCTTCTTGAATACTAATCTGTTTTTCATCTTTGCGCCTTTGTAGATGAATAAAATTATCTATATTAGATATATCTCTTGGAACAATTATTGATACATCCTTCTCCATACTATCCGAAGCAAGGGTTCCCCTTTCTTTTAAAATTAATTCATATCTTTTTATTTTATCATTTTCATCTAGGTATTTTATCCCTTCAGGCTCTATCCCTACGGTCATATCATAGGTAAATAATACTCCAAATTGCCTATTTACTACAGTTCTAATAGAATCTCTTATTCCAAAGGCTGTAAGCATTAAGGCAGTACAACCTGCTATTCCAAATACAGTCATAAAGAATCTTCTTTTATATCGAAATATATTTCTAATGGTAACTTTATAACTAAAGTTAAATCTGTTCCAAATAAATGGTATCTTTTCAAGTAAAATTCTTTTTCCTAATTTTGGTGCCCTTGGTCTCATTAATGATGCTGGATTTTCTCTTAATTCTTTATTACAAGCGAGAAATGTAGTAGTTGTTGTTAATCCTATGGCTCCCAAAGATATAATAACAGCTAAAAACAAATTAAATCTAAGAGTTACAGCTGGCAACAGATACATAATCCCATAGGCATTAAATATAACTGTTGGAAATAGTGTGTATCCTATGCCAATCCCAATAATGCATCCTAATAATGTTGCTACTAAAGCATAAAAAATGTACTTAAAAGCAATGTCACCTTTCCCATAACCTAAAGCCTTTAAAGTCCCTATATTTATCCTTTGCTCATCTACCATTCTCGTCATGGTAGTTAAACATACCAATGCTGCAACTAAAGCAAAGAAAACTGGAAAAACCTGAGATATGGCATCGATTCTATCAGCAGCCCCACCATAATCCATATAGGAAAAATGAGATTTTCTATCTAATACATACCATTTACTCTTCTTAATTTTCTTTAATTCTTTCTCCCCATCTTCGATTTTTTCCCATGCCTCTTTTAGTTCTTTATCTACTTTTTTCTTTGAAGTATTATATTCTTCTTCTCCTTTTGCTAAATCTGCTTTTGCTTTATCTAG
>CAYMGW010000323.1:0-3045 GCA_964390085.1 uncultured Tissierella sp. | reverse complement strand
GAATATACATTTACTGATTTAAAATAATTTATTAAATTAAAAGGGCTAATTACATATTCTATGATATGTAATTAGCCTATATTAGGAGGTTAATTCATGAAAAAAGTATTTGATGATGTAATAAATAGTATACCTGAGTATAAGGAATTTTTAACTGTGGATGAGATGGATGCTAGTAGCAAAAAATTAGCTGAAGAATTTCCAGATGTAGTAGAATTATTTGAAATGGGTAGAACTAGGGATAACCATCCATTGTATTGTCTTAAAATAGGTAATGGTTCTAACAATGCTCTTATGTTTGGATGTCCTCATCCTAATGAACCTATAGGGGCTATGATGCTTGAGTATTTTACAAGACAGCTTGCTGAAAATAAGGAATTGAGGGATGAGCTAGATTATACCTGGTATATAGTGAAATCCTGGGATGCTGATGGTACAAGACTTAATGAAAAATGGTTTAAAGGTCCTTATACTTTGCATAATTATGCAAGAAATTTCTTTAGACCAGCAGGACATCAACAGGTAGACTGGACTTTCCCTATAGATTATAAGAATTTACATTTTCACAATACCATTCCTGAAACTAAGGCAATGATGAATCTTATTGATAAAATTAGACCAAAGTTTATATATTCTTTACACAATGCTGGTTTTGGTGGAGTTTATTGGTATATATCTAGAGAGACTAGAGAAATTTATGATGATATGAGAAATGCTGCTAAGAAGCAAGGAATTCCTCTTAATTTAGGAGAACCAGAAGCACCATATTGTGTAGCCTTTGATCCTGCTATTTACCAAGATTTAGGTATCCGTCAAAATTATGATTATTTAGAGAAGTATGGAGTTGCTAACCCTGGTGAGGTTATTAAAGCAGGAACCTGTAGTTCAGACTATGGTAAGGATGTTTGTGATGCTTTTACTCTTTTAACGGAGCTACCATACTTCTATGATAAAAGAATAAATGATTTATCACCATCGGATATAACTAGAAGAGATGCAGTTTTGAGTAGCTTAGAATTTACTCAAGAAGCAGATGCTTTTATTAAAGCTACTTTAAATAAAGGAATTCAATACATGGATAAAAAGAATCCTTTCAGACTAGCATTAGAAGCATTCACTGATAATGCTGAAAGCAATGAAGCTACTAGAAGGATGGTTAATGAAAATCCTGAGTTTGCTAAGCTAGCTACTGTGGCTGAAAAATTTGATAATTTATTAGTTACTAAGTTTTATAAAACCCTTTCCTATGGTCTATTAATTAGAGCAAATGAAAGCGAATTGTTAAAGATGGAAGAAAACAAGGAGGATAATCCTGAGAAGAAAAAAGTCTTAGAAGAAGCCTTTAAGAGCGCAGAAAGATTAAATAAACTAAGCGAAGTACTTGAAAAAGAAATTGATTATGAAGTAGTACCTATTAAAAAACTTATAAGTATTCAGCTTGAATGTGGTTTGTTAATGGCAGACTATTTAAACAGAAATTAAGGAGGCTGACTATGATTCTCATTAAAGGTGGAACTGTTCATGATGGTACAGGAAAAATATTAGAGAATACAGATATTTTAATAGAGGGAAAAATCATAAAAAAAATTGATAAATCCATTGAAGTTTCAAGTGATGTTGAAATATTTGATGCTAGGGGAAAGGTGGTTTTCCCAGGATTTATAGAATCCCTTAATATATGGGGCTGTAAAGGGCCTGGATGGGGAGATGATGATTTAAAAGAAGCCTCAGACCCTATTACTCCTGAGATGAATGTAGTTTATTCCTTTGATCAGGATAGTATGTTGTTTCAAAGAGTTTTTGAATATGGAGTAACTAGTGCAGGGATAACACCTTCTACTTCCAATGTTTTAGGAGGATATGCAGCAGTATTTAAGACCTATGGAGAACATCCTTATGAAATGTTGGTTAAAGAAAAGGTTGGAATGGTGTCTTCCATAACTCCAGAGACAAAAAAGGTATATGGTAGTCGTAATACTTGCCCTATGACTAGAATGGGTGCATTTTCCCTTTTAAAAGAAGCAATTACAAAGGCTTTAAGTTACAAGAAAGATGAAAATAAAGATTATGATTCTAAATCTGATGCTTTACAAAAATTAATAAACCGAGAAATTCCATTATTGATAAATTGTAATACTAAATCAGAAATGGATGCTATAGAATTGGCGCTAAAAGATTTTCCTATAGATATAGTCTTTACAGGTGCTTTTGGTATAAATGAGAACACTGGCAAGATTATTAAAAATAAATTTAGTGTAATTTTAGGGGATTTAACTAGTGCTATGTCTTCAGTAAATAGTAACGTTGATTTTGAAGGAATCAAGAAGCTTATAGAAAACGGGGTAGATATTGCTATTAGTTCTTGTGGTGATAATGGTTCCTCAGGGAAAGAATCCCTATTATGGAATGCTATATTATGTTATAAATATGGTTTGAAAAGTGATGATGTACTCAGGATGATTACTTCTATACCGGCTAAGATTCTTGGTGTAGATAATAGGATAGGTTCTATAGAAGTTGATAAGGATGCAGATATTGTCATATGGACAGGAAATCCTATTGAAACTTATAATGCTAGGGTTGAAGCTACATTTATTAATGGAGAAAACATCCTAAATTCTAGGAGGGTTGAATCATGCTGGTAATAAAGGATGCAAAAATATATACTTCCGCCAATAGGGTTATTGAAAAAGGTAATATTCTTATAGAAGACGGAAAAATTGTAGATGTGGGAGAAAACTTAGAATGGAGTTCAGGAGAAGTAATAGATGGTAATGGTCTTGTTGTAATTCCTGGAATAGTAGATGCCCACAGTCATATAGGCGGGTTTGGTACAGACATGAGTGACCAAGATCTTAATGAAATGACTAAGAATGCTACACCTGAAGTTGAATCAGTTTATTCTATAGATACAAATTCAGCTATGTTTAAGAGAGCTATTAGGGCTGGTATCACTACTTCTGCCATTGCCCCTGGAAGTGGTAATGTAGTAGGAGGACTTGTATGTGCTGTTAAATCCCATGGACATAGTATAGAGGATATGTG
>CAYMGW010000322.1:1650-3053 GCA_964390085.1 uncultured Tissierella sp. | reverse complement strand
TTTCTCATATTATCATTGACTTCTTTTCTTCCATCTAAACTAAGAACTACATTTGACATATTTTCATTTATATAATCAATTTTCTCATCATCAAGTAAAATACCATTTGTAGTAATAGTAAATCTAAAATGCTTATTATATTCTTTTTCTAGCATTCTCCCATAATCTACTAAGTCCTTGACTAAGCCAAAATTCATTAGAGGTTCTCCTCCAAAGAAATCAACTTCTAAATTCCTTCTTGAACCAGAATTTCTAACAAGATATTCTAATGCTTTCTTTCCTACCTCTAAAGACATCATTGACCTCTTGCCTTTAAAATTACCCTGTGATGCAAAACAATAACTGCATTTTAAATTACAATCATGAGCTACATGCAAACACATTGCCTTAACAATATTTTCTTCATTATATTTAAAATTAGAAATATCTACATCTTCGGAGAATAAAAGTCCTTCCTTAGTTAACTGATCTATTTCATTATAGACATCTTCTACAGCTTTTTCACCATAAACACTTTTAAATAAATTCTTTATTTCATCTATAGACTTTTCTCCATAATAATCTACGATTTCATATACAATTTTATCAACTACATGTACTGCACCAGTATTTACATCTAAAATAATATATTTATTATTTAAATGAAACTTATGCATCTTTGATGCTTTATTCATTAATGTTCCTCCTAATTAACAATTTTATACAAATAAAAAAGGCTTCCATTGAAGCATTAAAAGGTAGCCTTTTTTGAAATCCATCAATGTAAAATTCCTTTTAATAGTTAAAAACAAGTTAGAATTTTCCTATGGATTATAAAAAGTAGTGGATAAACCACCACCCTTTATATACTTATTTGTTTTCACACTTTTGATTTCCTACAGTACAGGACGTTTTACAAGCTGATTGACAAGAAGTTTGACATTCACCACAACCGCCTTTAGCTATAGTATCTTTTAGATTGCTACCAGATATTGTCTTTATGTATTTCATCTTAAATCCCTCCTTAGCATCTAGTTTCTGCTACTCATTATACCATATTCATTTTTGAATTTAAAGTTTTTTTTATCCTTTTATGATATGTTTATTCCAATGATTCCACCTATTATCCCTATAATACATGCTAATACTAATTTTGAAATTGAAAATATATCTAATACTAAAGGTTTTAGAAAGATAAAATTAAGTATAATCAATATCAAATAATATCCTATTCCTACCATTCCCCCATTGATCCAGCCCCTTTCTTTAATCCTTCTTGCCACATAAATACTACCTGATGATATACTGAGCATCATAATTATTGTATTTATTAAAGGCATTTTATTTTCTTTAAGAGTCGAATAGGTTAGTAATAGTGAAAAAAATAGTATTAAAATACATGTAATGATATAAGCTAGAAGCAA
>CAYMGW010000322.1:0-1640 GCA_964390085.1 uncultured Tissierella sp. | reverse complement strand
TAGTAAATAAATACTTTTACTCAAATTTTTTGTTTTCATAATATCCCCCTCCTTATATTTACTCTGTAGGAAATAATTCGGTAATCCTTTAGGACTCCTTATCCTTAGTTTAATTTATTTAAGGAAAGTGATATTTATTACATAAAAAAGCTTCCTTATTAAATTAGGAAGCTTTTTTTACTATTTATCATCTTCTTGAGTTTTTACTTCATCATTCTTAATATTTTTTGATTCATTTTTACTAACTACTGAACCAACAGACCATCTAGTCATATCTAATTTAGTCTTAGAAGCTCCTACTTCAATAGTTATCATGTCTTCTTTGGCTTTTATAATTTTGCCATAAATTCCACCAATGGTGATTACTTCATCTCCAACCCTTAGGCTGTCTCTCATTTCCTTTACTTGTTTCTCTCTTTTCTTTTGTGGTCTAATTGCAAAGATATAAAATATTACCAAAAAACCTATAGGTAATATTAGTCCTTGTAGCTGTTGTAACTGTTGTGGCATGTACAAATCCCTCCCTTTCTATAATCTATTATACAATATTTTTTAGATAATTCATCTAATTTTTATCATTATAACCATATTTTTCGTAAAACTCTTCTTTATATTCAAGTAATCTGTCTTCTTTTATGGCATTTCTAATATTTTCCATAAGTTTTATTAAAAAATGTAAATTATGAATTGTAGCAAGCCTTGCTCCTAAGATTTCATCTACATTAAATAAATGCCTCATATAAGCCCTTGAATAATTGGTACAAGTATAGCAATTACACTCTGGGTCTAATTTAGTAAAGTCTCTAGAATATTTTGCATTTCTAATAACTAGTTTCCCTTGGGATGTAAGAACAGTACCATTTCTTGCAATCCTAGTAGGAAGTACACAATCTGCCATATCTATCCCTCTAATTACAGATTCAAATAGATAATCTGGAGTTCCGACACCCATATTATATCTAGGTTTCTCTTTAGGTAATAAAGGTGTAGTGAAGTCCAAAAGTTCACACATCAATTCCTTTGGTTCTCCCACACTTAATCCGCCTATTGCATAGCCTGGAAAATCTAATTCCACTAATTCCCTAGCACTTTGTTCTCTTAAATCTTTATACATTCCACCTTGTACTATTCCAAACAATCCTTGTTTATCCCAATTCCTATGATAATCCTTGCATCTTTTAGCCCACCTAGTGGTTCTCTCCATAGAATGCTTTGCATATTCATAGGTAGCAGGATAAGGAGTACATTCATCAAAACACATCATAATATCTGAACCTAGAGAATTTTGAATTTCTATTGATTTCTCTGGACTTATAAAATGTTTAGAACCATCAATATGGGATCTAAACTCTACTCCTTCTTCTTTTATCTTTCTTAAATCCCCTAAGCTAAAAACCTGAAATCCTCCACTATCAGTTAATATAGGGCCATCCCAATTCATAAATTTATGTAACCCACCTGCTTCCTCTATCAACTTATGTCCTGGTCTTAAATATAGGTGATAAGTATTACTTAAAATTATTTGCGCACCTAAGCCTTTTACTTCTTCTGGTGTCATAGCTTTAACAGTGGCTCTAGTTCCAACAGGCATAAATATTGGCGTTTCTACAACCCCATGAGGAGTGTATAATTTACCAAGC
>CAYMGW010000321.1:0-3068 GCA_964390085.1 uncultured Tissierella sp. | reverse complement strand
TCATTGGTACTTCTACAAGTTGAACATCAATGCTTTCCAGATATGACATAATTGATTTGCCTTGTTTCAAATTTGATATATCCTTATTTAATTGGTCTAAAGTTCTTTTAAATTCTTGTACCTGTTTCTCAATTTCTTTTTTCTTTTTGGTAAGCGCCCAGTAAAGTTTTTCGTCCAGTAATTCTTCTGATTTGAGGATTGTTTTAATTTCCTCTAAAGAAAAATTATATGATTTGAGGCGGTTGATAAATAACATCGTTTCTAATTGTTCAACAGAATAATATCTATAACCATTTTCAGGATTCACTTCAATAGGTAGAATTAGCCCTATTTCAGCATAATAACGAAGCGCCTTTGTAGACACTTTACATATATTCGAAAACTCTCCAATGGATAACATAGATTATCCTCCTTTCAGCATATCCCATACGCTTACGGTTATCTTACACCTTACCCTAAGGGTAAAGTCAATGTGATAAAGTCTGCATGATACACAATGAAAGTAACATGATATGAAATTACATTCAAGTTTAAAGTATGCTAATCATACCAAGGATTGCATACAGTCTATCAGCACATAATGTAGTTTTTCTTGGCTTCATTTACATAGGTTCTCAGAACACTTAAGTAAGCCTTATATGTGGTTCCTG
The DNA here is from genome assembly GCA_964390085.1 of uncultured Tissierella sp. Lineage (GTDB taxonomy): Bacteria > Bacillota > Clostridia > Tissierellales > Tissierellaceae > Tissierella. Next base: position 2,418 of record CAYMGW010000321.1, on the reverse strand, counting down.
TTCCTCAGAGTGAATTTTTTCTGACGACTTCCTTCAGATTCCACCTCACGGTGGGCACTAATGGTTGATACTATCAATCCCCACAGCTCCATTGTTATCCTCCTTTCATTCTCTAAACAGAAGGAAACGGTCTAACCCGATTCCGCTTATCAAACATCGTTCTTTTTTACTTCCGAGCATTTGGTAAATCCAATCAACAAAACCGCCATCACCAATTTCAAACTTTTCCCCATCTCTTTCCATAAATATTTTGAAATTGATGCCTTGGTAATACTTATTGTCTATCCCATCATGGTCAAAAGAAAGCGGCGTATCAGGAAGTATAGTTTGTACGACTTCGATCATTTTGTCAAAAAAGCCATCGCCGTCTGTATACCCGCCTCTTTTCCGTAAAACGATTGATAATTTTGCGTTAAATTGTTCTTGGAGTAACTCTTTATAAAAAAGGAAGTGCTTTTCCAGAAGTTCTTTTTCACAGGTATAAGATCCAATATCTTTACCCGAAGATACCATACAAAAAAGTCCAAAATGAGCAAAAACTCCTCTCCCTGAAAACGCTTGTGCCCGGACAACTCTTGCTGTTGTAGCATAGTGTAAAGGGAGAATGTTGTCCTCTATCCTGCTTTTTAGTTTGCCAGCGATAATAATAGCCAGCATGTTAGAGGGGTCGGATAGTGTTTCAGTACCTCGTAATGCACTTATCACATTGTACTGGTCTACGCATCCAAAAACACTACAACTTCCAAGGGGTGCAGATGGTGAAAGTAGAACAGTTCGTATGTCCATTTTCTGCGCTGCGGTCAATAGTTGTGTTTCTAAAGCATGAAATTTAGCAGGACTAGTGTTGCTGGGGGTAGAAAAACGGTTGGATTGGTACGTCTTTAGGATATCCGCAGGGGTAAATCTATCTGTTTGTTTTTCAAAAAGTTCTAATAGTAGCGAGTTTAGGTCTGCTTTTGACAAAGAAAGGAGTTTATCTACTATTTCCTGGTCACCTATTTGTTTCAAAATCCTGTTTAAGATTGTACTCATGGATACCACCCTCATTTTAACGTGTATTTAATGTATCTTAATAATAGGTCATGCAGATGTGTATAGAAAGGTCACTTGACCCAAAACATACTTAAAAATGAACAAATCCATAACTGCTTATCTATTGATTCACAGTTATTTTATTATAGTCAACTCTTAATAATACTCATGGGAGGTATTCCTGATTATACAAATACTCCTCTCATGAATTTGTTGCTTATATTGCAATTAACCGATATAATCATCGTAAAGGTCAGTTGACCAAAAAGGGGTAAACAAAATGTATTTGATTGATATGATGCCCGATGAAGTAAAAAAGAAATTATGTAGAAAGAGATTTAATGAAAATGAAACTATACTTTTTGCAGAGAATGAGAACAACTACGTCTATTTTTTGCTTGAAGGAAAAGCGGAAGCATATGTGCCAAATATGCAAGGCTCCTTTGCATATATACATGTTTATGAACCTGGGAGCTTTTTTGGTGAGCTGGAGCAGTTTTATGTAGGGAGGAAACCTGTTGAAATTTCTGCTATGACCCCTTGCGTTGTAGATATGCTGCACAAAGATGATTTTTTCTATTGGATGAAAAAAGATTTTGAAATAACTAAATTTATAATAAGGGAAATTGGATATAAGCTAATCGTGAATAGTGAATATATTGAAGAAGTTTCACTTTTAACAGTAAAGGAGCGCCTATTACGGTGTATAGCTACACATTATTATCGAGGGGATATAGGCAGACTTACGAAAGAACAGATAACAAAAGAAACTAAAGCTCCAATTAGGAGTATCAATCGAGCAATAGCAGAATGTACCAAACAAGGGATACTGTGTTATCAAAACAAACAAGTAAAAATTTTGAATAAAGAAAAGATACAAATGTACTTGCGATAAGTATCAGACCTCCTGTAAAGCCCATCGTCCTTGTCAGATAGACTTCGCAGGAAGTCTATTCACTGCTTATCTGGGCTTGATATACAATTTGTACTTTTGTCTGCAATCTGATTGAACCTACTCAAAAAAACTAAAAATCAAGTTTATTGGCAGATTATGTCACTAAGATTTTTTTATTTTATTTGAAAAATAAATGGGAATTTACATTTCTGAAACCACCATAAAATAAATATCCACCAACATAGCAAGTAGTTTTCAACAGACAAAAAAGTCCCTCAAATCTAAAATCTGAGGGACATACAACGCTCTTCAATATTTAATTAAAAATCTTCAAGATCTTTAAAATGAAACTATTTCTTCACTTAAATAGATATTTTTGAACTAGCATCATAATTCATTTTAATAACACAACTATCCGCAAGCAGCACTAATTTTAGAACCGAATTGTGTTCTAGCAGTTACACTAATACAAACCTATTGTGTATTATTTT
>CAYMGW010000320.1:0-3081 GCA_964390085.1 uncultured Tissierella sp. | reverse complement strand
TTAATAATAATTGGGGGGATATGAATGATTAAATTACCAGAATGTATTAGTCTTGCAAATTTACCTACTAAGATTGAAAAGTTAGATAGACTTTCAAAGGCTTTAGGAGGTCCAGATATTTATATAAAAAGAGATGATCAAACTGGTTCAGAGTGCTCAGGAAATAAGGTTAGAAAATTGGAGTTCTCTGTAAAGGAAGCGTTAGATGAAAAATGTGATTTTTTGATCACCTGCGGGGGTATTCAATCAAATCATGCAAGGGCAACAGCGGCTGTAGCTGCAAAGTTAGGAGTAGGTTCATATTTAGTTTTAAGAAGTAATAAGGAAGAGAAAATAGACGGAAACTACTTTTTAGATGGAGTGTTAGGAGCAAAGATTAGATTTATTACCCCAGAGGAATATAGACAAAGACGAATGAAAATCATGGAAGAAATAAAAGAGGAACTAGCTAAGCAAGGACATAAAGCTTATATTATTCCAGAAGGAGCCTCTAATGGAATTGGTGCTTTTGGATATTTTAAAGCCATGGAAGAGATAGTTAAACAAGAAAAAGAAATGGGGATAAAATTTGATGCCATTGTTTTAGCAGTAGGTTCAGGGGGAACCTATGCAGGAGTATTTTATGCTAATAAATATTATAAAAATAATGCTAAAGTATATGGAGTTAATGTATGTGATGATGAGGAGTATTTTAAAAATGCAGTTAGTGATATTCTATATGAAAGTTTTAAATATACAAAGGAAGGCGTAAATTTCTCTAAAGATGAAATCAATATTATAGATGGTTATGTAGGAAAAGGCTATGCTTTAAGTACGCCCGAGGAAATAGAGTTTATTCATGAATTAGCTAAGATGGAAGGGGTAATTTTAGATCCTGTTTATACAGGAAAAGCTATGTATGGTTTAGCAGAGGAAATAAAAAAGGGAGCATTTAAAAATCATAAGAACATTTTGTTTATACACACAGGAGGACTTTTTGGATTATTTCCACAAAAAGATATGTTTAATTTTTAAATATATTATGAGTATACTAAGCACTAGATATATAGTATCTAGTGCTTTTGATAATAATTACCTCTACCAAAACCACTCAATTTAACATTGGCTTTAACTTGTATTTTTGAATTACATACAATCTTATCCCAATCAGTATTTTTACCACGTCCATATTTCGCTGCGGCTTCTCTTCCAAGCTCAAGACAATCAACTTTATAATTGTTTTGCATTTTCTCAATGAATCTAGTACATATATCTTCAACGTGCGCAGCCATATCATTCTCAAACTTTTTCATAACCTCTGGACTTGTAAGGAGGTTTTCATATAAAGTATTTGATAGTATATTTCCTTTTATCGATAAATTTATTGTAAATATATAATTGTCACCTTGTTTTTGAACCTGTACTTTTCGCTTTGAGGTAGCTTCATAGTCTGTATATTTATTTAGATCCTGCTGCAATGATAATATTCCTCTAACATTATTTTCTCTTAATATATTCATGGTACGTGTATCTTGAATATTGATTTTTTCAACTATTTTATCCTTTTTAAACAATGCCATACCTGTGATTACTGGTTTTTTATCTACTATTTCAATATATGGGAGTACAAAATTTCTTCCCTCAGCATCCATTCTTACATAAATATCCATTAATTTGTAATTACTAGAGAAAAAGTTAGCATTTACAGAATTTTTAATTTGTGATGCTATATAATCTCCTGAGCTTGGAAAACCTTCAATCTTAGTATCCAAAACATCAAAGGCTTTTCCCTTTGTTATGGCTACTAATTCAGTGTCATTACTTCCTGGATTTGCAAAGCTTATATCCACAAAAGTGTCTATTCCAAAACTTGCATAATCTTCCCCTAATAATGTAACTTTTCGAAGTGCTACGAAAGATTTATTAGGCGTATTTAGTTGTCTCTCTTCTCTTGCCTTGCCTAGAGACATAGCGGTTCCACTGATAACTCTTCTAGAGGTTTCTTCATGCTCAAAATATGTATAAGCTGTATAAACTGATAGATACTCCTTCGATTCACCGGTACCTTCAGTTAAGTCTATAGAAGAAGCAGAGGGAATATCAAGAAACTCTATAGGAACATGAGTTATTCCAAATCTATAATATATATATAATATTATAGAGAAAATTGAAATTAAAATGATTTTTTTCTTTGACATAATCATTACCCCTAATATTACGAAAAATTATCTTTATCTGTACTCTGTGCTCTGTTATCCAAAAGAGTTAAGAGTGCTATTAATGATATAAAAAATATATTAAAAATAACTGATATAGGTACCAAGAAGTCCATTATTTTTTGTTTAATAGAGACATTTAAAAATATTAATGATAAGAAAATCTCAATGGGAAAAATATATATACATAATTTTTCTCTATTTATATTAGTTAAATCATTTATAATGAAAGTTGAAAAATAGTAGTTAGTGGAAATTAGTTTAAATACAACTATGCTCCATAAAAACATAAATATAGCCCTAAAGTTATTTACTATTGGTATCTGCACACTTTCTGCAACCATTATAAAAGAATAAATATTTTTTGGGACTATGTCAGGTCCTAAGAAAAATATTGTAATAAAAACAACCCAGCTATATATAATTGTAGTTAGTGCTACTGCTTTTAATCCACAACTTTTCATATTAGTATTACTTTTAACGAAGGGGTGAATCAAAAGAAATAATTCAATATTAGAAAATCCGTAAGCAGTTTCTTTACTCCCTTTAAGTATATCTATTATTCCAACGTTAAAAACAGGCATAACATTTTTTATATTTCCGTATTTTAAAGCTAATAAGGAAAAGGATAGGGTACATATAGTAAAATAAAATGCAGTTTCATTAATTTTACCTAATACCTTTAATCCCTTATAAGCTGTATATGCGGATACACCAACAGTAAAAATATTAATTTTTATTTTATTTAAATATGCCACAAAGTATACCAGAGAAATGCTAATAAAGTCTGATGTAACAGTTCCAGTAAATATAAAAAAGGGTATAAGAAAGAAAAAATTAAATATACTTCCCAGAAGTTTACCAAGATATTTTTTATTTAATTCTA